>CAJBKH010000083.1 GCA_903953615.1 uncultured Bacteroidota bacterium | reverse complement strand
TGTTGTTTGGGAGGGCTTTGTAACAGGCATGGCGCTAAGTTTAATGCTTGGCACCGTGTTCTTTTCGCTGTTGCGCAATAGCTTGCAATATGGCTATAAAAGTGGTTTTTTTATTGCCGCAGGGGTTGTAGCCTGCGATGTGATCTTCATTTCTTTGGCTTTATTGAGCGATGGCTTTGCTATCTTTTTAAAAAACTATCAAATGCAAATTTCAACCGTTGGTGGCATTGTCTTAATTATTATGGGTGCTGTGATGATTATTAAAGCCAATCCTAAAATGATGGAAGGCAAATTAATGGGAGAAGAGAAAAGAAGTAATTGGCTGTTTTTTATGAATGGTTTCTTATTGAACCTCTTAAACCCTGTCAATTTCTTCAGTTGGTTGGCCATTAGCACCATGCTCACCATTCGTTTTAATTACACATTGCACGACAAAACCTATTTCTTTTTGGCCAGCTTGTGCGCCATTTTTTTAGTAGAAATTTTAGTGGCATTTGGTGCTTCGAAAGTAAAGCAATGGATTACCCCAAAAGTATTAAAACGCGTGAATCAAATCTCGGGTTTGATCTTTATTGGGATAGGCATCAAACTCACCTTAGTCTTTATTTGGCCTTAAGCTTTTGTTGCTGCAAATGCTTATGAATTGGGCAACTTGGAATGTGTGCCCCTTCGAGTAATCCTATGCTCATTAAAAATTCATTCACGATTTCGCCACCGGTAAACAAGAAAGTTTTCTTAAATAATTCCACCCATTCTGCTTTCGTTTTAGGGTGGTGCAATAGCAGCCAATTTTTAAACGATTGGTGTTCTTTTTGAATGTCTAAAATTCTTTGTGCATTTACAATGGCTGCATTTACTTTCAATCTGTTGCGAATAATGCCTGCATCGCTCAATAAGCGCGCGCTGTCTTTCTCAGTATAAGCTGCTACTTTTTTAATCTCAAAATTATGAAAAGCCTTTTTGAAATTCTGTTGTTTGTTGAGAATAGTCGTCCAACTGAGGCCTGCCTGATTAATCTCTAATACCAAGCGTTCAAACAATTCATTATCGTCATCGATACTAAAACCATAAGCGGTATCGTGGTATATTTTGTGAACGTTGGTTGGCTCCATTAAGGCCACAGCTTCGCAATATGACTTAGGTTTTTCCATATAAACTTTACCAATTTTTAAAGAGGCGTTTAGCGACTTTGGTCCAGAAAGGCAAAAGTACAAATACCATAGCGGGTACCAAAAATAGAGTTAGCACTAAAGTTCTTAGAAGCAACGGTAGCATAAGCAAATATTGACCAAAAAATACAAAAACCAAGGTGATAAGCGGATAAATACTCACCCATACCAAAATGGTCATTTTTAATTTGTGCTTATTCATGAATAAGAAGAGGTGGCTAGGATTAACTCACCAAGGTACCAACCTTTTCGCCTTCCATTAGGCGTTTTAGGTTGCCTTGTTTATTCATATCAAACACTACAATTGGCAAGTTATTTTCTTGACACAAAGTAATAGCTGTAAGGTCCATGATGTTTAAACCGCGCTCGTATACTTCAGAGAAACTTACCACATCGTACTTCTTAGCATCGCTGTGCTTTTCAGGATCGGCTGTATATACGCCATCCACTCTGGTACCTTTTAGAATAACATCAGCCTCTATCTCTACTGCTCTCAAAGAGGCAGCTGTATCGGTTGTGAAATATGGATTACCGGTACCTGCTCCGAAGATCACCACTCGTCCTTTTTCTAAATGACGAACGGCTCTTCTGCGTATAAAAGGTTCGCAAATTTGTTCCATTTTAATGGCCGATTGCAACCTGGTTTTAACTTCTAATTTTTCGAGTGCACCTTGCAAAGCCATGGCATTAATCACAGTGGCTAGCATACCCATGTAATCGCCCTGTGCTCTATCTACTACTCCGCCTTGCACCCCTTGAACACCTCTAAAAATATTACCGCCTCCAATGACAATCGCCACTTCGACCCCTAAGGCGACAGTTGCTTTAATTTCGTTGGCATAGGCCTCTAAAATTCTAGCATCAATCCCAAATTCCTTCTCTCCCATCAATGCCTCGCCACTCAATTTTAGCAGTATCCTTTTGTATTTCATGGCCACAAAATTATAATATTTAGCGCTAAATAGTGCACATTGTTTATATCATTCGTTTACAATTTCATAATAGACGGCTGAAAACACTAATTTTGCATTGATGAAATTGACGCTTAAAATTCTCAGATGGGGCCTTATGATTTTCTTGGGTGCAGAGATAATCCTGCACATTTACAACCCATTTATTAGAAAAAATGCAGCTGATAAAATCGAATTACATCCTAACCGTAATTATGGCATGAGAAATATTGCCGCCTCCAATAACTTGGTTCAAGACATTACCTTAAGTACCAATAGCCTTGGCTTTAGAGGCAGCGAGCCCGATGACAAACTAAAGAATCGCATTATTTGCATGGGTGGCAGCACCACCGAATGTCCTTACTTAACCAATGGGCAAGACTGGCCAGCCCTTTTATTGACTGCTTTACAGAAAAAAGATAAAAACATTTGGTTGAACAATGCAGGTGTAAATGGGCTTAAATCATCGCAGTATTTAAAGTTTTTTAAAACCAATATTTTACCCTTAAAGCCACGGGCCATTATTTTAATGAGTGGCTTAGATGATATCTCATTTCCAATGGAAGTTGAAAAACCAAGGGAAGATATCTCCATTTTTGAAAAGGCTTACAATTTTTTAGAAATTCCGAAAACCATTGCTGTTTTCTTGCATGGAAACCGGATACAACGTCCACAGGATGCCATTTACCATCGCTACCTCGACCTTGAAACTTCTATTACGTTGGAGATGACAGACAGTGCTATTTTGCAGCGCATTGCTCGCGAGCAACCGATGGTAGAATTGTATAAAAACAATTTGCAACAATTGGCCGATGCTTGTAAGGCAAACAACATTAAACTCATTCTGGTATCGCAAGCTATCTTGTTTGGCGACGAAAAAGACGTCATAAGCAATATCGATTTGGGCACATTAAAAACAGGCGATATCAATGGCAAAGCAAAATCACTCTTGCTTAAGCAGTACAACAAAACAAGTTTTGATATTGCAGAAAAAAACAATTTGAAATTCGTGAATGTATCGGCTCGTTTACCAAAAGATGCCAGTTTCTTCTACGATGGCTACCATTTTACAAATGATGGTGCTGCCTTTGTTTCAGAAATAATTTATGACGAGGTAAAAGATTTGGTAACTAAATAAACAACTACAGTGGAATTAATACATACAAAACTCAAACATGCCAAAGCCTTTATTTTCGATGTTGATGGTGTGATGACCGATGGCTCGGTGATTGGCACAGAAGAAGGCAACTTTTTGCGCAACTTTAATATCAAAGATGGTTATGCGATACAGCATGCTACTAAATTAAATTACCCGATGGCCATTATTTCTGGTGGCTCTAGCAATGGCGTTAACAAACGTTTTGAAATGTTGGGCGTAAAAGATATTTACACAGGGCAAAAACACAAACAAGCGGCTTTCGAAGCCTTTCTTACCAAATACAATTTAACACCAGAAGACGTTATATACATGGGCGATGATTTGCCCGATTATCCTTTGTTAAAAATCGTGGGCGTTGCTTGTTGTCCTGCCGATGCAGCCATTGATATTTTAGAAATCTGCCATTACGTTTCACCTTTCAAAGGAGGGCATGGCTGTGTAAGAGACATCATTGAAAAGACTTTGAAACTGCAAGAAAAATGGTGGGTTGAAGAAAGCTTTATGTGGTAAGATTCTTTATCGCCACTGATTCACAGAAGAATTACAAAATCATTTCTCAGATTAGTTTAGCTAAAATTGGCGCCAATTTTATGGCGTTATTTTAATACCTAAACTGTAGCAATCACCTTTAGCTCGATGGCTATTGGAGTAGGCAGACAATTAATTTCGAGGGTGGTTCGACAAGGCGGGTTCTCGGCAAAATACTCGGCCCAAATTTTATTGTAGATAGGAAAATCGTCTTTCATATTGGTTAGAAAAACGGTTACATCAACAATCTTATCCCAACTGCTGCCGCTATCTTCTAAAATATATTTTATGTTTTGAAAGACACTACGGCATTGCACTGCAATATCGTAACTGATAATATTTCTGTTCTCATCTAATTCGACACCAGGAATTATTTTGGTGCCTTTTTCGCGTGGACCAACGCCACTTAGAAATAATAAATTGCCAACTCTTTTGGCGTGTGGGTAAAGTCCTACCGGCTCGGGTGCTTTACTCGATTCAATACTTTGGTTAATCTCACTCATCTATTTTACGGGCGCTTTTGCAGTTGACTTAACAACTGTTTTAGGGGCATTTTTGTCTGTTGGCTTTACACCTTTGGGTTTGTTGGCAGGTTCTGGTGCACTAATAAACACACCACTATTATAAATAACCGCACCATATTTATCGGATTCTAAATTGGTAGCAATGGCGATTTGTTTTGCGTTAGGACTAAAAGCCACATCGCGCACATTCTTGCTTAGCTCAGCAAAATCAGAAATCAATTTCCCAGTGCTAACATTAAATAATTTAGTAGTTCCATCATTGCAACCGCCAATGATGTACTGACCATCGAGACTGTACTCTACTGAAGTTACCTTCCATTCGAAGCCATTTAGTTTTTTTAATTCTTTACCTGTTGTAAGGTCCCAAATAATTATGGATTTATCGCTGCTACCACTAGCTAAAAACTTACCATCTGGCGACAGGTCAATGGCATTCACTTCGTCTTTATGGCCTAAATATTCTTCGGCTACTTTCTGAGAACCTGTTTCAATTTTTGCAATGCCAGCACCTTTGAGGGCTGCATAAAAAAACTTACCATCGCGACTTAAAACCAAATCACAAATTGGCTTACCAACTTTAATGGTTTTTGTTTTTCTAGTATCGTATATGTTAGTTATTTTAATGGTACCATCTACACTGCTTGTAATTATATTTTTACCAGCACCGTCTAAAAACGCATTGGTAACTGGTTCCAAATGCATGCTAAATACTTTTGAAGAATCAGGGAATTCAATATTCCATAAACGGGCAGAATAATCTTTGCCGCAGCTGATGATGAATTTATTGTTTTTTGAAAAGCCGAGCGAAGTAACTGCGCCTAGGTGACCGAAAAACGATTGCTTAAATTTGGGTATACCGATTGAATCAATGGTATATAAATTAACGGCTCCATCCCATCCACTTGAAACGAAGTATTGACCATTAATTGAATAGGCAATGGTTTCTACATTGGCTGTGTGCTCCGTTAGCTTTACTTTAAGACCTTGCGCAAACGACTGATTAACAAACAAGAACTGCGCTAAAATAACAATAAACAAACTTTTCATAATTTGGGTAGTTTAATGATGCTAAGGTAGGCAATCCTTATTAAACCTTTTACACAAGTTCTTCTATTCTTTTTTCTTAAACCCTAAACTGGTAGAATTAATACAATACCTTAATCCTGTGGGGGTTCCGAACCCATCTGTGAACACATGACCGAGGTGACCGCCACATTTTGAGCACAACACCTCTACCCTATACATGCCCATGCTTTTGTCAACTATTTCTGTAATTTTAGATGAATCAATGCCTTGGTAAAAACTAGGCCAACCGCAACCCGCATCAAATTTTGTTTCGCTGCGAAACAATTCAGTACCGCAACCTTTGCAAACATAAATACCGCTGTCCCAGTGGCTTTCATACTCGCCAGTATAAGGTCTATCGGTGGCCTTCTCTCTCAAAACTTTGTATTCTTTAGGGGTTAATTGTTGTTTCCATTCTTCTTCTGTCTTTATAACTTTCATGGTGTCTTTTGGGGTTGAGTCGTTGGTTGATAGCACGCTTTTTGCAACATTTGAGGGCACAGTATTACTACATTGTACAAAAACTAAAGCAGTGAAAAACAGTATTGTAAAAATCGATTGTGGTTTAATATATTGCATAACAATAATTACGAGGGTTTTGTTTAAAAAATTTGATTTAATATAAAAATATTGAAATGAATCCAATACTTTTGTTCAATGCAAGCAATTACATTCAAAAATACATTGGTTTTACTGATTGTACTTTGTTCATTTCGACTAAATGCCACAGATACTCTTTCTTTGAACGAAGCAGTGACTAAAAAAAGGGTGACCGCCATTATCAATGGTGTTGATCCTGTAAAAAGTACCAACCTCCTCCACTTTGGAGAATGCATTAAAATAAAATTAAACTGTTTGGGCGACAAGCCTTTGGTAATCGTTGTAAAAACAGGAACTACTTTTAAATGCAAAGATGCAACCATAACATCAATGGTTTGCACCAAAGTGAAATACATTTCTATTGTTCCTAAAAAAGAAGTGACTCAAAAAATAATGGCCATTGCTACCGAGTTTAACAAATTAACACCAAGTGGCTTGCATGTTTTTACAGCAGGCGATGTCTGTGCTCCACCTTTATTAAGGGTTGTAAAAGAAGTTGAGAGTGGCAATTTCCAAAATAATATTGGTCAAAACGCAGTATGGTGTGCAACAGACAACTTGCCTTTGCAAGGTTTGTTGGATTTGTGCAAAGACAAAGTTAAATCTTCTGCTTTGGTGAAAGCGGTTTGTAAAGCACAATTGATTCCTGTACCAAAAGCTTATGCCAACGCTAAGGTAAGTCAAAGGGTTTATTTTGACTATACCCTCACCGATACATCCAACGTTAAAATTATTTTATACGACAAAGCCGGCAATGTGGTCTTGTATTTTTTAACTGCAAAAGACAAACCCAAGGGTGACTATAAAGAGAGCTATTGGATTTCGGATGCCGACTTAGATTTTGGCGACTACCAAGCATTGCTTTATGTGAATGGGGTGCCATTGGTAACCGAAAACATTAAATTCTAAAGTGTACCGATGAAGGTCATCAGTAAGAATGTTTGGATACTTTCGCTGGTGAGTTTATTCACAGATATAGCTAGCGAAATGCTGTATCCCATTATGCCCATTTATTTGAAGTCCATTGGTTTTTCAATTTTAATTATTGGTATACTAGAAGGGTTTGCAGAGGCCTTGGCAGGCCTGAGCAAAGGCTATTTTGGAAAAGTATCCGACACGTATCAAAAACGATTGCCATTTATTCAAATGGGCTATGGTTTAAGTGCCCTTTCAAAACCATTGTTAGTTTTATTCAATGCGCCATTGTGGGTATTCTTCTCGCGCAGTATCGACCGACTAGGCAAAGGCATACGCACAGGGGCAAGAGATGCCATGCTCTCTGATGAAGCGGGACCAAAAACAAAAGGGGCTGTGTTTGGCTTTCACCGCTCCATGGATACACTAGGCGCAGCGATAGGGCCTTTAATTGCATTGGCCTATCTTTATTACCATCCCGCTTCCTACAAACCTTTATTTTTTATCGCTTTTATACCAGGGGCATTGGCTTTGCTGATTACTTTTTTAATCAAAGAAAAAAAGAAGACTGCTATTTCAGAACAGAAACGACCAGGCTTCTTAGCCATCGTCAATTATTGGAAAGAAAGTCCAAAAACCTACAAGCAAGTTGCAATTGGATTACTCGCCTTCGCATTAATCAACAGTTCGGATGTATTTTTATTGTTGCAACTCAAACAGTTTGGGTGGAGCGATACGCACATTATCGCATTGTACATTTTGTATAATTTTGTTTATGCCTTTTTTGCTTTCCCTATGGGAAAATTAGCCGACAAGCTCGGGTTAAAACCAACCTTTATTTTAGGACTGATATTATTTAGCATTGTTTATCTTGGATTTTCATTCGAATTAAACCCTACTATTTACCTCTGTCTTTTTGTAATTTATGGTTTATATGCAGCTGCCACCGAAGGCATCGCAAAGGCATGGATTAGCACTATAACAGACAAAAAAGACACCGCCACAGCGATAGGTACTTTGGCTGGTTTTCAAAGTATCTGCACATTAATTGCGAGCAGTGTTGGGGGCTTTGTTTGGTATCAATTCGGCGCAAGTACTTTATTTGCAGCAACAAGCAT
The DNA here is from genome assembly GCA_903953615.1 of uncultured Bacteroidota bacterium. GTDB lineage: Bacteria > Bacteroidota > Bacteroidia > NS11-12g > UBA955 > JABMMZ01. Next base: position 696 of record CAJBKH010000083.1, on the reverse strand, counting down.
TTCGGCCCTGCTTTGCATTTTGTATTTTGTGTTTTTTACTTCGAAAAAACAATTGCTATAAAAAAAATCAAAGTGCATTATAGGCTTTGATAAACCTTGCCCCTAAATTTTTGTATGGCGGTATGTAATCTTTGAATTGCGGATTGTCTTTTAACTTGGTTGAAATCTGTTTCCATAAATCAACCCATACAATGTCTTTACCCAAGCGAATGGTTTCGGTGGTTTCGTTGATGAGCACAGAATTTACCGCCAAAGTGCCCACTTGTTTGGTGCTTACAATTTGCACATCCATCGCATTCTCCATGGCCTTGCTAATGTTCTGATATCCGCCACAACTGCCGAGAATGGCAATGCGGTTGCTATTGGTCATGTTAGCCAAAGTGTTTTCAATGTAATAACTGTGTCCGCGGTGCACAATCAAATCGGGGAATCGGTTGCGCGACTCAAAATATTTTCGCAAGTCTGCTCTACCTGCAATTTCGCTGGCAGGCTTGTTCGCATAAATTTCCATGCGCTTGCCTTTAATGGTTTTCAATACCACATAAGTCCCCTTATCTTCTTTCTTATACAAGGTGGCAGGGTATTGTGTTAACCAAGCGGCAAATGCGGTTTCACCATCTTCGTCATCAAAGAAAAAATGTTGCTGAATGTGTACACTGTCTGGAAACAGCTCGGCATTGCTCACCCTGTCTAAAT
>CAJBKH010000082.1 GCA_903953615.1 uncultured Bacteroidota bacterium | reverse complement strand
CCTGCTTTCGGTATACAAGGCCATACAACACCTGCATGTAGAAATTATTGTGGTAGATAACCATTCTGCCGATGGCTCGTGCGAGATGGTGCAAGAGCGTTTTCCTAATGCCATTCTGATTGCTAATAAAGATAACAAAGGCTTTAGCAAAGCCAATAACCAAGGCATTCACATCGCCAAAGGGCGCAATGTAGTGTTGCTCAATCCAGATACGGTAGTTAGCGAAGAAACCTTTGTTAAAACCGTTGCCTTTCTAGACAGTCATGCCGAAGCAGGGGCTTTAGGTGTGCGAATGATTGATGGGCGTGGGCAGTTTTTACCAGAATCGAAACGCGGTTTGCCAACACCAGCCGTGGCCTTTTATAAAATGACTGGCTTGGCCAAATTGTTTCCCCAATCTAAAACCTTTGGTCAGTACCATTTAAGTTATCTTAACGAATTCGAAACCCACGAGGCCGATATTTTGAGTGGTGCTTTTATGATGATCAAAAAAGAAGTACTCGAAAAAGTAGGCTTGCTCGATGAAACGTTTTTCATGTATGGCGAAGACATTGATTTGAGTTACCGCATTGTAAAGGCTGGGTATAAAAATTACTATTTTGCCGATACCACTATTATCCATTACAAGGGTGAGAGCACCAAAAAACACAGCATTAATTATGTCAAAATATTTTACCAAGCCATGGCCATTTTTGCTAAGAAACACTATAGCAAAAAGCAAGGTTGGTGGTTTGCCTTTTTAATTTATGCGGCCATTTATGCGCGCGCATTTTTGGCTTTAATCATTCGGTTTTTTAAGTCGGTGCAGTTTGTGGCCCTCGACTTTGTTTTTATTTTCACAGGCTTTTATGGCCTCATGCGCTATTGGGAAATTTACAATAAATATGTGGTCGGTGGTTTTTATCCGCCTGAATATTTGTACTACCATGTGCCAGCTTATATATTGTTTTGGGTAGGGGGTATTTGGTTGAGTGGTGGCTATGCCAATCCATTTAGGTTGAACAAAACAGCCCGTGGTGTGATTGCAGGCTCTATGGTTTTATTGTCGGTGTATGCCTTATTGCCCGAATATTTAAGGTTCTCTCGCGCCTTAATTCTATTGGGCTCGGTGTGGGCCTTATTAATTACAATAACACTGCGTTTGGTCTTCCATTTTATACGCTACAAACATTTGGATACCCAAGCCAGTCAGATATCGCAAGTGTTAATAGTGGGCGATATGCCCGAGTGCGAAAGGGTGCGCCATATCTTAAGCAATTATCCATTGCGTTTTAAAATATTGGGTTTTGTAAAACCACAGGGTGTAACAACGCATGGCGAATGGGTGGGCAGTAGCGAAAACTTATCGATGTTGGCCGAGATTTACAAAGCCAATGAAATTATTTTTTGCGCACGCGATGTAAGCAGTGCTGAGATTATGCAAACCATGGGCAATACCGATTTGCCGAAGGTGAAATTCAAAATCATGCCCGAGTCGGGCGACTATATTATTGGCAGTAATTCAAAAAATACAACAGGCGAATTTTACAGTGTAGACATTACGCCTTTATTGAAATTTAAATACATTCAAAAACGCAAACGCTTGCTAGATCTTTTGCTTTGTATGTTATTCGTTTTGTTGTTGCCAGTGCTAGTTTTTCGTCCACGCTATTGTGCTACCATATTTAAAAATTGGTTAAGTGTTTTGCAAGGTCAAATGACATGGGTAGGCTACGATACCAGTGTTGATACAGAGTTGTTGCCTAAACTCAAAGCCAGTGTTTTTTCGGTGACATCTGCCATTAAAAACAAAGGCATACAAGCCTCGCTCATTAGCAGTTTAAATTTATTATACGCCACGCATTATAACATTGGCAAAGATTGCGAGCTATTGCTCAAAGCTTTTTTTAAGGGACGATAATCCTTCATCGATGTAAAAGAGTATTACATCCGTTACGCTCATTTTTAAACGAAATATTGTCTCCTTTCACAGACTCATAAGGCCTACGCGCGTTTGTATACTATAATTTTGAGTCCATGAAATATCTGATGCTTATAGGCAATAGCCTGCGTGAAAGACAACGGTTGGTTCGTTTGTTCTCAGTGATTATTGCAGGTTGTGTGGCCCTTATTGGCTTGCGATTCATTGTGCACACCGATCGCACCTTTTTGTTCCTGTTATGGAATTTCTTTTTGGCTTTAATTCCTTTGGCTTTAAGTTCTTTGTTGGTGCAAATGAACCAACATAAAATGAGTGTAATATCAATGCTTTTTGTTGGTATATGTTGGATGTTGTTTTTCCCCAATGCCCCTTATATGTTGACCGATTTTATACACTTGGCTTATGGGCATCCGCATTGGATGTTTTTAGATATTTTAACCATTAGTTGGTTTGCTGTTTCGGCTTTGTTAGCCGCACTTATATCGATGAATGACATTTCTAATGTATTGCTTTCGAGATACCACCGCAAAAGGGTATCGGTAATGGTTTTGGGTTTGAGTATGCTAACAGGTTTTGGTATTTATTTGGGCCGTTATTTAAGATTTAACAGTTGGGACATTATAAACCAACCAGATGTTTTATTTTTGCAAATAGGAGAGCGTTTTATCGATCCATTGTCACATTCCAAAACTTGGTTCATCACCATTGGATTTGGTATGCTCATTTACCTTGTTTACATGGGCTTGGTGTATGTTGGCAAAGAGATAAGCGAACAACAAAAAGTAAAAACAAAATAGAACTGTTATGGCCATTACAGATGCAACCCGTTTAATCATTTTTAATAAACTCAAAACACAACTCAATAAAATAGCACCACCCATGGTGGCCAAATGCGATGATGCTGCTATGGTCTACGAAATAATGGGCAACAAACCCGTACCCTATGGCCACGATAAAAAAATAGTGCCTGGCATGTACTTTGCTTCTATTGCGCAGCGCAAAGACTCGGTAGCTTTTTACTTTTTCCCTGCTTATATGAACGAAGGCATGCAAGCCTATGCCCCTTCGCTTTTCAAATGTTTAAAAGGCAAAACCTGTTTTCATTTTAAAAAAGAAGAGCAAGTAGATGAAAAAGAATTAGAGACTTTGTTAACGGCAGGATTGCAAGCTTGGATTAAGTTAGGCTATATGAATTAATATTATTTGAATTAACGATTTCACCTTCAGCTGATAGGTGAGGCCAGCGCTAGAAGATTCCGCCTCATGTGCACTGAACATGATCTTATACCCGAAGGTCTCTTGGCTTTCGGCTTTGGTAATTAGTTTTGGGTAAAGCCTCACACATTCGCTTTCTCTCTATTCTCTTTTACTTTTTGCATTGATCAAAAAGTAACAAAAAATCTAGTCGCGATAGTAATTTATTTTTCTTCGAAAAATTTTTTTTGGTGTGGATTTTTTTACCTCTACGGGTGATTTCTTCGAGCAAGTCGAAGAACTTCCCTTGAGGTGCCAAAAAAAATCCACACCCAAAAAACCAATTCCTATCAACGACAACAACCTCTTCGAACAAGCTGTGTTTTATTCAATTGCCTGTTGTTTCTAAAAATTTGAATTAGTTTCTTTTTAAATACCAGGTGGTATGTTTTTTAAAGCATATAGCTTCATTATTATGCCGACGTAAAAAATGAGTCACAATAACCTTTTCGAAGCAAAAATCATATTACACATCAAATAATTTCAGTAGATATAACGGACGTAAGCGTTGAGCCTATATGATAAAAATGGGGGCGTAAAAATTTCAATTAGTCAGCGATGAAGGAAAAGATCATTGACTAAAACTAATAATATAAACCAAAGCACAACGTTAGTTGAATGCGAGACCTGCGCGTTGAGTCCACGAATGGTGTGAAATTTTTATTTTTCAGCGATGAAGGGCGGGCCTGAGCGAGAAGAAAAATGAAAATTTCTCATTCGTGGTGGGCTTTT
>CAJBKH010000081.1 GCA_903953615.1 uncultured Bacteroidota bacterium | reverse complement strand
CTCTTCTTAGTTATTAGTTAATCGTTAAGAGTTATTAAGGAAAATACAAACGCCACCTAATAACTTATTAACTCAATAACATAACTACCGGCTGCCGGCTATGAGGCAAGCCATTGCAAAACACTAAGAAGCCTCTGCAACTTTTGCCTTCAACACAGCATACACACCATCCCATAACGCAATTCTTTTTTGTAAAGATTGGATGGTGGCTTGTTCTACTTCGGCCCATATCTGCTCATCATCAACACATAAGTTGGCGGTCATTTGCAAGGCAAGGTGACTGTGGTGGTCGCCATCTACTTCGATATGGCGTTCTAAATAATATTTGAAAATCGCAATGTCGTTGGGGAAACTTTTGTGCATATCATTCACCAAAGTTAAAAACATGCCTGGGATTAAATCCTCTCTGCCAAAGGTAAAAATGGCGGCTTGTAAATAAGCTTTTTTGCTGTGAATAATTTCGAAGGTAAAGTTTACAAATTCTTGAGCCGCTTGTGGGGTTGCTGAGGATTGAAAAGCTTGCTCAAAATGATTATTTGTTTTTAAAGCACCAATGAAGTTTTGAATTTCTGAAGTGTTTGCTCCGCATTGCGCCATGGCCGAAAGGTACAATTCAAAATGACTCTTGCGCTCACCGTTTAGATCGACATCGGCCTCTTCGCCCACAACAATTTCGTTGATTAAGAAACGGGTATCGGCATTGCCTACTGGGAACCAAGGCACTTGGGTACAGGTTAATTCATTTTGCAAGGTTTTGAGCAATGACATAAAATCCCAAACTGCATACACATGGTATTGCATGAAAATTTTAAGGTCTTCGATATCTTTGATTAAACCATAAACAGGGTGGTTAATGATTTGTTGACGTAAAGGTTCAATGTTTTTTTGAAGGCGCGCAATAGATTCGTTCATGGTCATTTTGATAAACACAAAACCTTGGAATATGTTTTAGTATTTTAGAAATTATACACCATATTTAATGGCCAAGGCCATCTGACCCGCATGGTAAGCAGTGTGCGAAACAATGCGTCCGAGTGCAGCTGCTTTTGTTTTTTCGCCAAATTCCTTGGTCGTAATACTGACATACCAATCGGTATCTTTTTGCTGTTCGATAATGGTTTGCAAAGCTTTAGCAGAAAAATCAACATAGGCTTTTAAGGCTTCTAAATCGGTCCATTCGCCGGTGTCGTGTTTGTCGATTACTGTTTGCGCACTGACTTTTAAATCGGCAGCACCAAAAACATTTTTTGCAAAGAGCAATTCCACATCGCCAATATGGCGCATTAAAAAGCCAACTGAATTGGGTGAACTGCCCAACTTTTTCTTAAGGTCGTTTTCAGTTAAGGCAACCAATTGGTTGGTGAAGCGGGTGCGGGCTTCTAACCATGTACTTAATAAGGACGGTGTAGTGGTTTGCATGATGTAAAGTTAGTTAGAAATACCAATTACTGATGCGCGAAAGCAAAATTAAACCCAAATAAAAGCCAATGCCATAAAAAGTCCATGTGGCAGTTTCGCTTGCTTTGCGATGGTAGCCATCGGCTTTAAAATTAGTGGCATAGCCCAATTGCAAACCACCTGGTAAAATAAAACACAAAGCTTTCCAAAGGGTAGTTGTGGGTGCATTGGCTTTTTCGTCTAAAATCTCTTGCTCGGTGTTTATCGCTTGGGTAGCCCCTTGGATATAGGCCTCGCTTAGTTGGCGCCCATCAAGTGCTGCCTCAGCTGCAGTAACTGCTTCAAAATTGTAATCGCCTTCTGGACTGTTAATGATTTTTAGCAATTGCTCATTGGTTTTTTTGAGCATCACTGCCTCGTATGGATTGGACATAAAATGGCGTAATGAAATTTATTTTTTAACGATTCTAAAAAGTAGGAGGGAAGAGATAAATGTTAATGGTGTGAAGACGAATTTTTCGAAATTGGTTTTTGCAAACAGATTGCCAATGGTGTTCAAGGCAAACAGAAACACAAAGAGCCAAAGTACAATGCTTATGAATTGCTGTGACACCGGCAGTTGAATGTATTGGCCTCTCACAAGTAGAATCAAAATAAGCATTAAATTAATGAAAATCGAAGATCCTTCGAATTGGTACATGTCTTTGGTGCTTTTTAATTTGCCCGCCCAAACAATGGTGTAGGGTATTACTTGGGTAATCACCAAGATGTGAAACACCATGACTGCACTAAGCAGCACTAACATTATTTTAATGGCTTGTTGAGGTGTGATAAAAGCTTTCATACTTAAAACAATGTTAATTATTTTGCTTTAGAAAAGAATTTTTTTGTTAGCCCCTTACCTTAGTAACATGGTGGCGTTTGTTTTAATTAAATAAAAAAGGAATCGAAATTAATCACTTTTTTAACCGCTTCAATTTTCTCTTTGGTCAGTTCTTTTTCAATGTACATGGCCACATTAGGATAAGTTCTGGCTTTATCTTTTTCGAATGGACTAGCAGAGGCACTCAACATAATGACATCGATTTGATCAGTATAAGGTAAATGTTGTATCGCATCTAAAAAATGCCACCCATCCATTTCAGGCATAAAAATGTCGAGGAAAATTAACAAGCGTTCATTGGGTTGCATTTTTTCTTTGATATAATCAAATGCCAATTGACCGTTCGCAAATGTATAAAGGCTTTTAGTTAAGCCGCTGTCTTTCAGCGCCAGTTGATTGATATAGGTCATCAGTGAATCATCATCAACTAACAATACTTTTAATTTATCAAACGATCGGTTATTGATGCCGTGTTTGATGTGTAAAAAACTTGTGATTTCATCGGCCTTGCTATTTTTTAATTCGTAGGTTTTGTTCGAAATTTCATGAATAGTATGATCGAGTTCGACGGCCGCTTCACTGATGAATTTCACGATCTCGTCGATTTCAAAATCAGGCGTATCGCTCTCCAGTAGATGAACCAAACCCATTATGCGAACCAATGGAGCGCGCACAGCATGCGATTGCATCCAAGCAATTTCTCTGAGTTGTTGGTTTTGGGCTTGTATGGTATTGAATTGTTTTTTTAATGCAGAAAGGTCGTTAATGAAATAAATATAAACTATTTCTTTCTTATCTTTATTAGAAACAATAAAGGCTTCAAAATCAATTGTACTTCCGTTTTTGTTGACACCTAACAATTCCACGGTTTTATCTGATGTTGCTTGATGTTTTGTGCCCATGTAAGCCACAATTTTATCCGCTTGTTCAGTACGCTGTTCTTTGGTAAAGAGCAATTCAAAAATATTTTTACCTAAGACCTCAGATTCCTGCCATCCAAACATTTTTTGGGCGAATGGGTTAAATAAAATGATTTCATCGTTGGCGTTACTAATTATAATAGAAGTTAAGGATGATTCAATTATTTTGGATCTCAGAATATCGGCATTGATTTGACGTTTTTGTGAAGCCTTTAGTTCAATCAAGTTATAAGCCAAATTTCGCATGCGATCGATTGAATCCGATTCAGCAGCTGTCATTTCTTTAACTTGGTTGTGGTAGATAGCAAAAGTGCCAATTACGGTTTCTTTATCTCTTAAAAGGGGAAATGACCAACAAGCTTTTAAATTAAAGGATAAAGCAACGTCAACATAACCTTTCCATAAGTGGCTGCTCTCTATTTCAGAAACAATCACATTTTGTTTAAGATAGGCAGCAGTTCCGCATGAGCAGTTCGCGTCTCCTATTTCAAATCCTTCAATAAGTTTGTTGTATTCTATTGGTAAATTGTTTGTTGACCAATTGTATAGTTTAGTGCCCTCAAGTCGAAGGATAGAAACCAACATTTTGGGATGTATTTTTTCAATGCCATTGATCACTTCAAATAAGAGTTCTTCTATTGTCGCGTTTGGGTCGTTGGCAAATTTCAGGTACACTGTTTTTTCAAATTCGAGCAAAGCGATACTTCTTTTATTTTCTGAAATGTCGTTTAGAAATACCGAGATGCCTTTGTTGATAGCAGTTTTTCTGATATTTACCCATTTCTCTAATCGCTCGCTGTACAATTCAATGGTGCCATTTTCTTTTCCAGTAATTAAATCAAAGAGCGCACTTTCCTTTGCATTTTGACCATTCATAGAAAAAAGATCGAAAATATTTTTTCCGATGGCTGTTGATTTTTCAACACGGGTTAATATTTCGCAGGCTTTGTTCCATTCTTGAACAATGTACTCGCTATTTAATAAAAAATAGCCTTCATTGATATTTATTAAGGCATTAGAGAGTAGTTCACCAGTTTCCGTTTCGCTGGTTATGTTTTTAAAGAACCCTTGGGTACCTGTAAAAACGCCCTCCTTAAAGTTGGCTACAATGAGTGCATTGGTATATAGTTTTTTGCCGTCTTTGGAAATAAATTCTATTTCGGTTGAGGTGTATTCTTGGCCTTTGCTTATCTCATCAAATAGTGCAATACAATGCTGTTGGCTATCGGGGTGAATATGAGGAAAAATATTTTGACCAAGCACCTCTTCAAGGGTATACCCCATTTTATTCAACCATTGGTTGTTCACGAAAATAATATTCCCTCTGGCATCAATCGATTGAATAATGTCGTTTGAATTATCTAGGATGGATTTGTAATTTAGTATGCTTTCACCTAAGTCGGTTTTGCTTTTAACCAAACTTTGTTCCAAGAGGGTTATCTCTGTATTGTCTTCAACGGAACCATTCCAGAATACAGTGTCGCCTTCTTTTTTAAATGGAATGGCCAATATTTTTAGGTAACGGTCATGCCCGTCTTTATCAATGGTTTTAATGATGCTCGAAAAAGTGGCGACATTGGCATACGCTTCATTTACTTTATTTAAGAACTGGAGCAAATTGTCTGGGTGAATGGTCTTAAAAATATCTTGGGATTTTACATTGCCATCTTCGCCCATTACGTTGGGCATTAGTTTTATGAATTCATCATTCACCAAAGGAAAGGTCATTTGGTTCGGTCCATCCATTTGGAAACAAAACAAAGCCATAGGCGAATCCTGAAAAAGCGATTGAATAAGGTCTTTGCGCGCCTCTTCAATTCTTTTTGTTTGAGAAATACTGCTTTCATTATCATTGAATATACTGCTCATAGATAGTTTGAATTTAAGTTAATTAACTTAATAAAGTTTTTAATTATTGAAAAATATTTCTTTGCAAAAGAATTTCTTTTGTCGTTGTAAAGCTAACAAATAAATTCGTGAATTGAAGAAATTTTGACAAGT
>CAJBKH010000080.1 GCA_903953615.1 uncultured Bacteroidota bacterium | reverse complement strand
TGTAAAAAAATAGGCATGGCAGTCATTGGATTAGAAGTACCGCATGCCCATATACATTTAGTGCCTATGAACCAAGTGGCCGACTTGAATTTTGCCGGGCCACGTGCTCAATTAACAAAAGAAGATTTCGAAACAACTGCAGCTGCTATCAGCCAATTGTTTATTTAACATCTTCCGTAATACTGATAATTTTAAGATCTTTTTTCGGGCGATCGCCTGGGTTCGTTATAGTATTGCCAATGGCATCCACTACTTCGATGCCTGAAACGGTCTCGCCAAAAACAGTGTAATCGCCATCCAATTGTGGAGTACCACCGATGCTTGCATAATCTTTCATGGCATCAGCCGAATAAGGTTTGCCAAATTGTGCCAATTGCTCTTTTGGCATAACAGCACCTTGTACAATGTAAAACTGACTACCACTACTTTCTCTGTATGGATTTACTTCATCGCCTTGACGGGCAGCAGCAAGCGCTCCTTTTTTATGGTAAAAGTTTGGAAGAATTTCAGCAGGAATGGTATAACCTGGACCGCCTACACCATACTGTTGACCAGGCTCTGCTTTTTTGCTATCAGGGTCGCCAGTTTGAATCATAAATCCTTTGATTACGCGGTGAAATAAGATACCATCATAAAATTTTTCTGCCACTAGTTTAGCGAAGTTTGTTTGGTGCATTGGGCACTCTTTGTAGAGTCTTACCTTAATATCGCCCGCGCTGGTTTTTATGGTGTAAAATTTATCTTCTGTTGAAACCACCGGCTTTGGAGCTTCGGCTGCTGTAACCGCAGGTGTTTCGGTGCTTTCAGCGGTTTGTTCAGTGGTTTCTTTCGTGCTGTTGTTACAGGCAGTGAGTGCTAAAATGCAAGTAAATGCCAAGGCATTCATTTTTACTAAAACGTTTTTCATAAAATTTCTTCTGTTATAAAATATTCAATTATATGTGTGCGAATATACGATTCTTGTTCAAAAACATCGAATTGCGGCAAGGGTTTTAATAATTCCCAATGTGGCCAGCCATCAATATCGGCACCAATTAATTGGTAATGCCCCGAGAAGCTTAAAACTTTGCAAATAGCAATATGCATTAAATCTACCTTCTCGCTTTTCTTGTAATTCTCTTGTGGCAACTGACCCAATTCGCGGATACCAATTAAAAACAAAATGGCATTCATGTCCGGTTTCTTTTTAAAATGCTCTTCAACAAACGCAATGATCTTTTTCCAAATAACACTCTCATCTTCCATTCTGCAAATTTACAGCTATCGCAATTCATTCATTCTATGAATCTAAAAAGCTTTTATTTTTAGTTTAATGCTTTCGTATAAGTTGTTTTAATTCAATATGTTAATTAAAATTTCTGATGAATTCATTTAAAATAACTTTATTTGCAGTTAACCATGCCATCAATTTACCCGAAAAAAATCATTAAGCAACTCGTTAATGCTGGCAAAAGGCTCTCTCAACCCTTCTCTTTAACCCAAGAAAAGGCCTATAGACAACAGTTGCGTACCCTTAAAAAATTAATTACCAAAGCCGAAGAAACAGACTATGGTAAAACCTATAATTTCTCTAAAATATTAGCAAGCAAAGCCGTTTACAGAAGCTATCAGCAAAATGTGCCATTGGTCGATTATGGCAAAATGCACGAATGGTGGCAGAAGGCCTATAACGGTGCAGAGAATGTAACATGGCCAGGCAAAATCGAATTCTTCGCCTTGAGTTCTGGCACTTCAGAAGGCGCAAGTAAATACATTCCTGTTTCGCAAGAGATGATTAGATCGATTACCCGTGCAGGCTTGCGTCAGGTGATTAGCATTGCCCGTACCGATTTTCCGAAAGATTATTTAGCCAAAAATTATTTAATGTTGGGCGGTAGCACCAGTTTGTATTTTAATGACGATGGTAAAACCTATGCGGGCGATTTAAGTGGAATCACTTCGAGCCATGTACCCAATTGGTTCGAGCGTTTTTCGAAACCCTCGATGGACATTCGCAGTGAAAAAAATTGGCACGATAAATTAGAACGCATAGTAGATGAAGCACCACAATGGGATGTGGTAATGATAGCAGGTGTGCCCGCATGGATTCAAATCTTATTTGAGATGATCATTAAGCGCTACAACTTGCGAACCATTCACGATATATGGCCGCACCTAAGTGTTTATCTGTGGGGAGGTGTCGCATTAGAGCCTTACAAAAAAAGTTTGAATGGCTTAATGGGCAAACCCATTATGTATTTAGAAACCTATTTGGCGAGTGAAGGTTTTGTTGCCTTTCAAACCAGCCCAAATTCTAAAGGCATGAAACTGAATTTCAAGAATGGCATGTTCTTCGAATTTGTTCCTTTTAATGAATTGAATTTTGATGAAACTGGTAACATGCGTCCCAATGCAGTAGCCTTAAGCATTAAACAAGTAGAGCTGCACAAGGAGTATGCCTTGTTGTTAACCACTTGCTCGGGTGCTTGGCGTTATTTGATTGGCGATACTGTAAAGTTTGTTGACCTCGAAGATTGTGAGATAAAAATTACCGGTCGTACCAAACATTTCCTTAGTGTATGTGGCGAACATTTAAGTGTCGATAATATGAACAAGGGCATTGAGCGTTTGAGTGAAACCTTGAATGTACCCATCAATGAATACACCGTGAAAGGTGAGTCGGAAGATAAAAACCATGTTCACCAGTGGTACATTGCTTGCAACGATAAGAGCGTTAAACCTGAAGAAGCAAGCGCACTTTTGGATACTTACTTATGTGAACTTAACGACGATTATGCCACAGAAAGAAAGCATGCTTTAAAAGAAGTGAAGGTGAAACTAATACCTTCAGAATTGTTCTTAAATTGGATGTTAGAGCAAGGTAAATACGGTTCTCAGAGTAAATTTCCGAGGGTGTTAACCGATGCTAAATACAAAGAGTGGGTCGACTTTGTGAACAAGCATACTGCCTTGGCTCAGTAAAATTTAAACTTTATTTCTACTTCTGTTTTCTTATTTGGTGGTTAGCCATTTGAACATTTGTTTATAGCTGGCTTTTTGACCATAACTTAAGATACCGATTCTGTAGATTTTACCAGCCATCCACACCACAAATACAAAGGTGCCGAAGAGTATTACTGCTGAAATTAAAATTTCCATCCACGAAATGTCGAAAGGCAATCGCACCATCATTACCACTGGCGAGGTAAAGGGCACCATGCTGCACCAATAAGCCAAGGTGCTATTTGGGTCGTTTATAACCGCTACTTGTGCTATTATCAAACCAAATATCAATGGCATCGAAACAGGCAACATAAATTGTTGGGTTTCGGTATCGCTATCAACCGCACTGCCAATGGCGGCAAATAAGGCGCTGTACAACAAAAAGCCACCTAAGAAAAAGATGATAAAACCAATGATGAGTTTAGGGATATTAAGGGTTTGGAATTGTTGAAAAAACGCATCCGATATTTGTGCCATTTCAGAAGGCATTTCTTTGCTCACACTGGCCACTTGGGCTGCATCTACATGCTGGGCACCGATGGCAATACTGAACACAAAAAGCAATAAACCGGATAAGGTAATCCACGCTAAAAATTGGGTTAAGCCCACCAAAGCGACCCCTAATATTTTGCCCATCATTAATTGAAAGGGTTTCACTGCCGACACAATGATTTCTACAATGCGGTTGTTTTTCTCTTCAGTCACACCGCGCATAATCATCACACCATACATAAAAATAAAAAAGTAAATGATCATGGCACCCACATACCCCACAGCCGATTTAATTTCGGTGCCATTGCTTTTACCTGATAGGGAATGGTCGGACAATTGGATGTTTATTTTTAAACTGTCAATTTTATTTTTGCTCAAACCATTGGCTTTTAAATTGAGATTAAACAGTTTATCGGCCACTAATTTTTCAAGTGTTTCCCGGTCATTTAATGAGATGTTCTTTTTGGTTACCAACTCAATGCTATCGCCTTTGCTATTTTGAATAATTAGCATGCCAAAAATGGCTTCTGTGCGAATGGAATCTTTGGCGGCTTCTGCATTTTTCACATATCCAAATTCATAAGATTTGTTGGATAGGTTTTCGTTTTTTAAAGCATTGTTCGGATCGTAGATGGCCATTTTCGTTACATCGTCTTTGCTAAACTGACTGATAGAAATGGCAATGATAACCCCATAAAAAGCACTGATTAAAAGTGGCCCTAAAAGGGTCATGATGATGAAGGATTTTTTGCTAACCCTTGTAATGTATTCGTGTTTTAAAATAAGTAAAATATTGTGCATGTTAAATGTTATTAGTTGTGTTAAGCCGTTACCAATTGAATGAAAATATCATTGATACTTGGAATCTTCTGACTGAAATGTACCAACTCGGTTTGGTTGATGACATCTCTTAAGCAATCGTTGTTACTTACACCATTCAACTTTAATAAAACCGACGGATGACCCGCATCTGTAATGCTTGTTTGCATCACGTCTATTTTATCGATGCTAGGTGAATAAGGTCCATTGGTAACCACTTCGAAGACATCCGATTTAAATTGGTTCTTGATATCGGCCACTGTGCCATCCAATATTTTTTGAGATTGGTGAATCAAGGCCATTGAATCGCAAAGTTTCTCGACACTCTCCATGCGGTGGGTAGAATACAAAATGGTGGTACCAGCCGCTTTTAAATCCAGTATTTTTTGGGTGAGCAACTCGGCATTTACTGGGTCGAAACCACTGAAAGGTTCATCTAAAATGAGCAAAGAAGGGGAATGAATAACGGAAACAATGAATTGTATTTTTTGCTGCATGCCTTTGCTCAGCTCTTCAATTTTTTTATTGCGCACTTCGTAAAGCTCCATGGCTTTTAGCCAATCGTTGGCCTTTTGTGTGGCTTCTTTGCTGCTCATGCCGCGCAGTTGGGCAAAGTATTCGAGCTGACGAATGACTTTTATTTTCTTGTACAAACCGCGCTCTTCGGGCAAGTACCCAATGTTGCGGATATGGGCCGCGTTTAATGGCTCGCCATTGAGTAGTACTGCGCCCTCATCGGCTTCGGTTATTTGATTGATAATGCGGATAAGAGTGGTTTTACCTGCGCCATTAGGACCTAATAATCCATAGATATGGCCTTCGGGCACTGCAATTGAAACATTTTTCAAGGCCACCTTGTCTTTGTAAAACTTGGAGACATTGTTAATTTGAAGTAAAGTGTTAGGCATGTGTAATTATTTAGTGCAAAGAAAATTAATCCATTGGATGTATTATTAGTATTCGATGATTAAAAACATATTAACGATGAGAAAAGGACCCTTCACTACAAAAAAATAACATTAAAATACCGCTATTGTCAGATTGAATATTTATTTTTGAATTTCTACAGCATATTTCCATATGAAAGCAATAATACCCGTAGCCGGCATAGGCACAAGATTAAGACCGCATACCCACACCCAGCCTAAATCATTGATACCTGTCGCTGGTAAGCCTATTTTGGCCCATATTGTCGATCAATTGGTGATTAATGGTATTACAGAATTTGTATTCATTATTGGCTACTTGGGCGATAAAATTGAAGAGTATATTACGCGCAATTATTCCGAAATCAATGCGCAATTCATTATACAAACCACTGGTAAAGGCACTGGTCATGCGATTTGGTTGGCCAAAGAAGCCATTGCCAACGAGCCTGTGCTCATCATCTTTGGCGATACCATTTGCGAGGTTGATTGGGACAAGATTATCCAATCACCGGTTTCGCTTTTAGGAGTTAAAAAAGTAGACGATCCCCGCCAATTTGGTGTGGCCGAAATGAATGCCGAAGGTAAAATAATAAGATTGGTAGAGAAACCAGCCATTCCAAAATCGAACTTGGCCTTGGTGGGTATTTATAAAATTATTGAAACCAAATTAATGATGGATTGCATTATCAATAACATAGAGAACAATCTCAAAACACAGGGCGAGTTCCATTTAACCGATGCTTTGATGTGCATGATTACCAAAGGCAATGTGTTCGAGGCCATCAATGTCGACTCATGGTTCGATTGTGGCAAGAAAGAAATTTTATTGCAAACCAATGAACTCTTATTGAAACGCGGTAATTTTCAAAAGGTAAATCCGGATTTGGTAGAGAACAGCATCATTATACCACCTGTATTTATTGGTATTGGCAGTAAAGTGAAAAATAGTATTATCGGTCCGAATGTAAGCATAGGTGAAAATGCCTTGGTGGAATCTTCTATCATCAAAGAATCGATCATTGGTCCTTTTGCCGAATTGTATAATTCAGTATTGAGTAATTCCCTTATTGGCAACGATGCTTATTTACAAGGCACAGTGCACAGTTTGAATTTGGGCGACAGTGCCGAAATTAATTTTAATTAGAAATAAAATATATCCTTTTAACCCATGCCTAAATACACCGATGCCGAAATTGCGAAAGCCGATGGGCCTTTTGAAGCCCCTGCCGAAATAAGTTTTGCTTATCTGCAAGAGAAGATAGCAGTGATAGAACAATTTCCTGCTGATTTAGAAAGGGTGATGCAAGGATTGGATGATGCCATTTTATCGCAACCCTACCGCGCAGGCGGATGGCAATTAAAGCAGGTGATACACCATGTGGCCGACAGTCATATGCAGGCTTTCAGTCGCTTTAAATTAAGTTTAACAGAGACTAACCCAACCATTAAGCCCTACATACAAAATGCTTGGGCCGATACCACGGATAGTTTATTGGCAGATGCCCATTTATCCTTGGCCATTTTAAAACCCTTGCACCAACGCTGGGTTATTTTAATGCGCAGCATGCAGGCCGCAGATTTTCATAAAACTTATATACATCCGGAGTACAACAAAACCTTTACCTTGGCACATGTAACGGGCTTGTACGCTTGGCATGGTCACCACCATTTAAAGCAGATTGAAATGTATTTGGAGAATAGGGGTTAAGATTAAATTTAATTTAATTTTATTGCACAACTTTATTAGCACAACAGCTGCTAGCAAACGCTTCGGGCTTGGCTTTGAAGGTGTAACCCATGCCAATAATATAACCCATGGCTTCTTTTAAAGCATCGTTGCTTTTAAATTGGGGGTCGGTGTTAATATCAGCATGCACTTCTAATTCTATTTTGTGGGCATCGAAGATTGGGCAAAGGGCATAGGCAATTTCAATCGATTTACTGACCTCGTGTATCATGCGCTCTTTAATGGAGAAATGATTCTTTGTTATAAAATTATTGAAGTACATAAAGCCTCCGCTTTTTTCGCGAATAAATACAACAGCAGTGGCAAACTCAACAATGTTGTGCTTTACCTGACTATCGGTGCCAATGCATACTTTCAATCGGCTCCCTTTTAATTCCTCTCTTAGTATGGCGTTTTCTACTTCATCCATAATGGGAATTAAGATTTCGGTTCCATCTAATTTTCTCCAAGGCATATTTTTAATAAGGGGTTTTACAAATTTTCGATTTTTAGTGTGATTGAAAGTTTAAGGCTACATTATTTTTAAGAACAACTTTTCCCAAAGTTACAAAATTTTTGACATTTTATGGCCTGTTTTCTTTTGAATCAGATAACAGACCATTAAAAAAGCCCAACTGCAACAGCTGGGCTTTTTTAGTCAATATGGTTGACTATTTAAAGCGTTTTATTGGATGGTGTAGCGCAATTTAACACCAAAGGTGGTTAAGGCTGTAGGGAAGGTGTTTGATGCAAATGGCTTCGATGAACGTCGGTCGTAGAAAATTTGCAAGTTCACATTGGTGTTAATCGCGTAATTGATGTTCGGACGAATGGTCATTACACGCTGCCCACCTGTTGGGGTATTGGTGTTTTGATCGACTCTGCGCACAATGTTCACGTTGTTTTGAACACTTACCTCTAATTGCATTGATAAATCGTTGGCCAAATAGGCTTTCTTGCCATTGAATTTAATTGGCAACTTCACCCCATTGGTTCTATAGCCTAAGTTAAATGTGTAATCTTTAATGTTGTTTTCGGTTACGTTGGCATTCGGTACAAATAAAGTAACGTTGCGGGTGCGGCTCATTTTAAAGCCACCTGTTAAACCCGATTTGGTAGTCACATCGATACCAATTAATGGATTAAAGGATTCTCTAATGGTAATATTGGTGATGTTGTATTTGCTAATTAAGTCTTTGCCCACAACAGGTGTGGTATCTGGATTGTATTGCAGATTACTTGTAAAGCCTCCCACGGTATAAGTACCTTGGTAACGGTGTTGTATGGTAATGTTAGAGAAAAGCTTACCAATGGCTTTAATTTTGGTTAAACCATTGTAATTAATGTTCCAGTTAGGCAAAGGCAATTTAGGGAAAGGACTCAATGATACTTTGCTTTGGTTAACGCCTGTGTAGGCTGCCAAGAAAGAAGGAATCAATACACTTTGCGATTTTGGTCCATAGCCCGAGTTGTAACCTTTAAATGTATCATCCAAGCTGTTTTTGTCGGCCACGCGCTCATCTGCCAAGGCCAAACGTCTAGAAATGGTGGTTCTTGAATTTTCGAAATTATCGTAGGTAGTGCTCACCCAATTATTCCCTGTTCCTTGCTTATCGAAGGCCGTGCGAATAAAAATACCCGATTGGGTAAAGTTACCTGTTTCGGTGACTTGTAAATCTCTCCAGTCTCTCGTAGCCGTATCGAAGCGGAACAGTGATTGTAAATTGTTCGAGCGGTTCTGACTAAAATTCATCTGAATTTTAAAATCTTTAAAGGGCTCTATGGTGGCATTACCTTGTAAGCTCTTCACTGAATTTTGCATGAACATATTGTTCAATCTTGAATCGTTGGTAAGGGCACCTTGCTCTGCTAAATTGTATCGGTTGTTTTTATTTTGACTACCTAATATGAATTCAATACCGGGTGCATTGTGTGCAAAGTTCTGACCGAAATAATCGATGAGGTAATTAAAGCCTGGTAAGACTGTTCCTTCTTTTTGGTTGTAGGTAACGCTTGCATTTTTTAGCATCATTAAAGCTTTGAAGAAATTGGTGCCAAACATTTGTTTTTCTTTTTTCTTCTTGGCTGGTTTCTCTTCTTCTTCGCCTTCGGTTTTGGCTACGTTTGTTTTATCACCAGGTTTTTTCTCGGTCGCTTTTGTTTTAGGCGTTGGTTTCTTTTTACCACCTTGGTTAATGCGTTTTAAGAAAGGTATTTTGTTGTACAAACTCATCATGTTGAATTGAGAGTTCACTGCAATCTCGCGGCTGTTTTGTATAATGTTTCCTAAGGTTACAAACGAAGGCGGTGCCTGCTGCCAGCCATAGTTGGTGCCGTATTTTACCGAGGTATTAATCCAATTTAGAAAACCCACTTTTTCGAATGGTAAGGTGTAGTTAAAATTAGCTGTTTGGGTATAGCTAGTCATTTTACCCAAAGCAAAGAATTGTTCTCTTACAGAGTCTTTCTTTTCTTGCGAATTTAATTGTCCGAATGGCTCTTGCACACGCGCATTAACAGTGGCGGTATAATCGAGTTTTAAAGATTTTGTGAAAGGGAAATTAACATTGTAATTTCTTAGCATGGTAAAGTTTTTATCAAACAACCTTGGGGTGACTTGTTTGAACACATCGTTATTCCTATTCATGGTTTCAGAATAGTAGCGGTTGGCATCCATTCTCACCGAAACATTTTGTGGTTTGTAATTCAAATTTATATCGCGAATGATATTGAATTTTTTGCTCTTAATAAATTTAAATGGTTCCCAATATTTAATTTTAGGTGCATAGTTATAGCCAATGCTGCCGTAATATGTTTTGCTAAAATTATCTTCAATCTGAATGTTTCTTTTCTTCAATAAAATATAAGAGTAGGTGAGGTTGAAGTTCGAGATATCCCAAGGCATCAGCTTGCCTGTACCACTGCGATTCACCCTTACGTTGGTTAGGTTGAAACTATAGCGACTGTTATAATCTTCGGCTGCGCGCAAAACAGCTTTGGCCTCATCGGGATTCAAGCGCGACACCGCATCTTTTAGTTCCACATCTGGATTCAATGGGTTGAATTTAGGACGGCTAATGGTCCCACTGTAACCAATAAACAATGGAATATTAACACCCGCTTTTTGTGGGAAGAACTTGCCCAATTCAAAGCTCGATGATAAATCGTATTGGTAATTGTTACTTAAATTTCTTTCGTTCAAACGTTTGTCAACACCACCAAAGCCAATGGTAGAAATATTGCCAGAAGCGGAGAGGGTTGCAAAGTCGGCCATCTGTGCTACCACTCTGCCGGTAGTAGCCCAACCACCTTTGTTTGAAATATCCGTGACCCTTAATTCATTGAACCATACCTCGCCACATTGCGACACATCGGTATTGTTGCGTATTCCCAACATCATCACGCGCACATTGCTCAAATCTGGCAATCCTAGCACTGTTATTCTGTGTCCTTTACCATTGTTGTAGGAAAAAGGTCGGTTCAAAGGCACCAAGGCGTTAGAACGCAAATCTTTTGAGTTAAATAAATCGGATAATGGGAAGTCGAATTCGTTTTCTATTTTCCAAATTTGATCAGGCGCAAAGGTACCATCGGCTGTTATTCTCAAAGGAATTTCATATTCGTAGTAATTGCTTACAAGGTCGGTACCAATTCTTACAAAAGCAGAAATATCGCCATCTTTCAAATTTTTTCCTTCGGCATGCACAAACATTTTCATGTTCTTGTAGTTTCTAATGTCCGAATTGGTGGTTTTATAAGCAGCTCTTGAATCGCCTGCTTTTAAATTACACACTTTCAATGAAAGCGATTGTTCGTTTTGTTGTACCAAATTTTGTGAAGTAGGATCTTGCACACGGTTGATGCCTGGCGGCATGGTATAGCGAATAGGTGAACGTTTGCCATTCTCTTCGATGTTTACAGTAGAAACAACGAAAGTCGTATTGTCTGTAGGATCTACAGGCACAACTGCACCTGGCGTGTTAAGCGATTGGTTGTATCTGCGCCAATCGGCTCTCACCAACTGCATTTGCGCGAATCTTATGATGGTGGTGCTATCAAATCCTTTCATGTACATGCGCATGAAACGAATGGATTTAAAGTCGGAAATACTACCAACAGATTTGGTGTACTGACGGATAGGTACTTTGATTTGTATCCATTTTATCTTTTCAGTTTTACCATTTTTTAATAGTTTATCGACTTCAGAAACATCAGTGACAAAGCCTTTGCCTATTTCTAAATCGCTTGGACTCAAATCAATTTTATATTGAAAATAATCCTCCGATTGGTTCATGGTAAAGTCGGTATTGATGTCTTCGTTATCTGGAATATTGGTTGCAGATTTAGGAGAACCATCCGCAAATTTATTCAAGGTTGAATTGCCTTCTAATGAGTTATAGCGTTTGTAACGGTCTATTATATTGGTAAGATTGCCATCGTAGCTAGGTTCGCGGTTGTGCAAGTAATTATCGTTCGATGGATCGGCAAATGCATCTTGGTAAATCTTAGAATTTTTGCCATACATGGTATCCAATTTTTCTAAGTAGAGTTTGTAATGCACGCGTTCATCTTCATCGTTCATACCGTCTAATCCCAAATCCTGAAATTCGCGTGAAGCAGGTTCGTTGTCGAAGGCGTTGTTAATTTGAGGTAGCAAAGGCACTTTGCCGAAATTAGACTCATCCTCGTCGGTATGCAGTCCTTTGGCATTGTAACCATTCTCAAATGCTTTTCTTCTATCAGGTAAAATGTCTTCACTCACGTTTCCTAAATCGATGTACAATTGACCTTTGTTACTTCCAGTGCTGTTGTACTTAAATGGATCCATCATCCAAATTTCTATGTAGTCGATGTTGGCGGCTTCAAAGTCGTTGCTCTCGATTCTGCGCATAATACCACCCCACGATTTACTAGATTGTTTGAAAGTGCCATCTGGGTTGAGGTCGGCCGTATCGTAATTGTACATGCCCTTTTCGCGCGGAAAATAAGCCAAATCTAAAGTAGGTAAAATAGAAGGGGCACCTTGTTGAATTTGTTTGTTAGGGAATACTTCGGTTACCAATACTTCACGCATGTAGTGGTTACTTTGCATTTGCACATCGTTTTTGATGTGTGTTGGGGTGTATTGATCGGCTCTATAAAACGTTGGATCGATGGTGTACCAAGACAAGCGCGCTCTTTGAAAACCCCAAGGGCGTTTGTCTTGCAGTGCTAAATCCCATTCTGGGAACAGGTCTTTTTGGTATTGTGGCAAACTGGCCAATTTCCAATTCGAACTTAATTTCAAATCGAAAGTTGTTTCTGCTCCTTCGAAGTCATCTAAATAACTCACACCACGTGTATTGTTTTGGCCTTTGGCTTTACCTGGAAATATGCGAGCATACTCACCCTGAGCCGTTAATTTACTCTGTACTTTTGTTTCTATGAAGGGCAGTTTATCAACTAATTTTGTTAAGAATTGTGAAGGTGATGCATAACTAAAATCGGCACCCATGATGGTGTTCAAAAGTGGCTCATCGCCAATGTTGGTTTTGGGTGTGAGCGCGCGCTCATACATGTGCAAGATGGTACCACCTAATAATAATTTTTTATGGGCTGCATAATCAAAGCGTGCGCCAAGCAATGTTTTTTGTTGAATGTTAAACATGCTATTGCTCTCTGCTGAAACTTTAATAATGGCACCCGACTGCAAAATACCTTGGTTGATAATTGTAACCTTACCCGCGTTGTAATCGACTGTATAATCGACATTCTCTGTTAACTTGGTACCATTGGCAGTAACAATAACAGATCCTTGCGGAACGTTCAAAGCATTCAAGGAAATATCTGCACTACTGGTACCTTTGTAATTGCCCTTTAAGAAAAATTTATTGTGCACTACATCTTGTTCGGCCAGCCATTTGGTACTGTCGTAGAGTGCATCAAAAATATATTTGTTGGCAATTGGGTCGCCAATCGGAAATTTGCTTCTCAGGTGATTGCCAAAAGGCTCACGCACAGGAAAAATCACACGGCCTTGTTGCGATTGAAAAGTAACACCTTCGATAACATCAAACACGCCATCGGCTTTAAGCTCTTGTTGGCGGTTAATGCGGTCCATGTTCATCACTCGAATCAATGGAATACCATCGCTAAGTCCAGGAATATTTTTTACAGGCAAGTAATTCAAATCGGCACCTGAAGGGTCATCGTTATAGATAACATCGAATTTTAAATCGGCTGCATTGATATTGAAAGAACCCAAAGAGTAAATGTTTTTCATCATCAGTTCCCACATTGGTAGGCGGGTACGAATGATATTGCCTTTCAACATTTTTACCATGAGCACTTTGCTATTGGCACGGTCACTGCTAATTTCAGAGGCAAACTCACCCACTTTGTAGGCTACGCCATTAAGGGTGTATTCGAAAGCAACGGCTAAAATCTCATCGTTGTTGAGTGATGAATTTAGAGAAATATAACCCAAACGTGGATTTACGCTAAATTCGTTTTCGGTTAACTGACGGGCATAGGTTAGTAATTCGTAATCGAGTCCCTGCTTTAAATTTTGGGTAGCAGGCAATCTGTTCATTTCATCTAAACAGGTTTTGGAAGAACGGATATTGTTGGTAGAAAGTAAAGTGCCGTACAGTGAATTTGCATTGTTGTCGGCTCCTAAACTCGCGCCAGCGGTAATATTGCTATTGTATGGATTTTTTTCACCTAAGTCCATGGATGCCAAAATATCGCGGGTATTATCATAACTACCACTGCGGTTGGTAACCCATACCTCCACACGGTTAATCACAATGTTAGTCGTAACCAAAGGCAAATTGGCCATGGCCACATCGAAATTATCTTTAAACTGTTGGCAAAGGAAATAGTGTCTGTTTTGGTCGTAGTTGTGGGCTTGGATATTAAAGTTAGTCACCTGAGCACCACCATTCACGGTGGTTTCGGTGCGTTGCCCTTTGTTTTGGGTGGCGATGGCAGTAACTTTTAATCTACCAAATTTGAAACCCGCTTTGATACCAAAGAGCGATTGACCGGCTTGAATAAGACTACCATTCAAAGGTAAACTCACATTACCCAATTCTATTTTTTGTACAATTTGATCATCTTTTCCAACCCAATCCAATTTGGTTTGGTTGTCAAAATCGAAGGTTGCATCGGTGTCGTATTTGATACCTAGGTTCAGGGCGTTACCGATTTTACCAGTAACGTTGATTTGTATTTTTTGATCGAAATCGAATTGCCCTGTTTTTTGTTGACGGGCGCTAAACATCGGATTTCTAACGGTGTTAAAGTTACCACCAAAGGTTAATTCGGCAGAACCACTTGGACGGATATCAATAAGACCTCCTCTAAAAATTTTATCAATGACAGGTGGTGTTTTGATTAAATCAATTTTCTTGTTATTGTTATAACTACTGCCACCAGCATTGCTTTTGCTTCTTTGCTCAAAATATTTCTTTCTTTCCTCACGGGCACTTTCTTCCAAATATTCTTCTTTGGTAAGCGAGCGGGTCAATGTCTTTCTACCAGCAACAATGCGGTACTCATCGTATTTGCCCGTACTTGCATTGTATTCGACTAGTGTTTTAACTGAAGGGTCGTTTAAATCGATGTTGTTTTGGAAATCAGTAGAACCACGACCAGTATTTTGCTTGATAGGGTATTTAAGATCGCCACTGTCTTTGCCTGATTTTTTAGTGCTATCGTTAGGTGAAAAGAAAGGGGTATTGGTGCTAACTTTTTTGATGCTAGCCTTTTTAGCAAGGGGTGTAGCGGTGCTTCTATGACTCTTTAAAACATCGGAACTAAGTTCTTCTTCTGAAGGGATATAACCGAAAGAAACAGCCATCTGATTGCCAGGTAAACTGAACAAAGGAATGGCAAGTGCAGAAATGAAAAGGGCAAATAGCCTTACATTCCAGAGCCTTTGAATACGAAGCAATGAATTCACTACAATTATTTTATTTGAAAACGACAATACTAAATTTTTTTGTGTAAACGCTCGATTCTATAGGCTGATTATATTAGGTGTAAAGTGCGAATATAACAATCTTTGCTATTATTTTATTGCATATGTCAAAAAAAAATGACAAAATTAAGTAGCGCAACAAGGCATAATTACAAGGGGTTTCGAACAGTTCCTTAAAATTGGAAATAGATGAATGGTTTCATCTCGCTCGACATGGTTTGGAAAATGAAAAACACGCACAATACAATGATGACCACCTTCATAGCTACTGGCGACTTAATAAAGTACTTGCGGTATTGCCATTTGATATCCGAAGGTAACCAATGCACAATGAACCCTAAAGCCATTAAACTAAACACTTCCCAGAAATTGCCAATGATTTGTGGGGCAATGGAAAATTTAAGATCGTACACGATTTTTTGAATCACTTCGTTGGCTTGGTCCATATCTTCGGCTCTAAAGAAAATACGCGTAAAGGTAATGAACATAAAGGTTGAGAAGACCTTCCAAAAATGCACAGGCCATGTTTTTAAGTTTTGATACGGACTAATTTTCTTCCAAAATTTGTAGACTATAAGACCTAAGCCATTCAAGCCTCCCCAAACTAAAAAGTTGACAGTAGGGTTGTGCCATAAACCACCCAATAACATGGTGATCATTAAATTGATATTGGTATCTACTTGGTGTTTAACTTTGGGTGAATAGTAGCAAAGTGCCACCAATACCAATGCTATGCCGCCTACAATCCACAATACAACAATTGCATCGAGTAGCAATGCCAAGAAAATAGTAAGGATAGAAATGATAACATAAGAGGCGATGCTCCCTTTGCGGTTACCACCCAAAGGAATGTATAAATTTTCTTGTAACCACGATGAAAGTGAGATGTGCCAGCGTTTCCAAAATTCACCGGTATTCCTTGCTTTGTATGGTGAATTAAAATTGCTGTTGAGTTTATAGCCCATCAACAGGGCAATACCAATGGCAATGTCTGTATAACCTGAAAAATCGAGGTATACCTGCAATGAATAACCGATAACAGCAAAGAAATTTTCGACACCAGTAAACAACAAAGGGTTACCAAAAATGCGATCAATAAAATTGGTTGCGATGTAATCGCCCACCACCATTTTTTTGATTAATCCGTTTAAAATCATAAACAGTGCTAAGCCAAATTGGTACTTACTCAAGCTATAAGGCTTGTACATTTGAGGAATAAAATCGCGCGCTTTTACAATGGGACCCGAGAGGATTTGAGGGAAGAAGGAAGCAAAAAAACCGAAGTCGAAGAAATTGGTGAGCGGCTTTAGTTTTCCTCTGTATACATCGAGGGTGTAAGTTAAGATTTGGAAAGTGTAAAATGAAATACCAATGGGCAATAAAATCTTATCGATTTCAAAATGGGAGCCCGCAAAGGTGTTGCTCCACAACGAAAAATAGTTAACCACTTGGTTGCTGGTATGAAACACTTTGTTGAATGAATCTGTAAAGAAATAGGCGTATTTAAAGTAGGAAAGGAAGCCGATGTTTAGAATAACGCTGTAGCTAATGAGCAACTTGCGTTTTAATTTATTTTCTGATTTGTAGATGGCTTGGGCCACAAAAAACTCGTTGGTAATGGTAAATAACAACAAGAGAAAAAACAAACCGCTGGTTTTGTAATAGAAGAAAATACTAACTAGGAATAAGAACAAATTGCGCAAGGTATATTGTTTGTGAATGACCGTGAAAATGGCAAAAACAACGGTGAAAAACACCCAAAATGAAATGGAGGTAAAGATGATAGGATTCGTTTCAGAGTAAACGAAAAAAGAGGAAATGATATGGACTAAATTATCAATC
>CAJBKH010000079.1 GCA_903953615.1 uncultured Bacteroidota bacterium | reverse complement strand
TTGAATGCAGGCATTGCAGCCTTGTTGTTATACCATCCTTATTACAGCAGTAAGTATTACGATGAGCAATTAATTACACTTGTTATTTATATGGCGGTAAATACCTTGGTAATGCCATTGCTAGTGGTGGTTTTATTGAAGCGGTTTAAGTTTTTAGATAATTACATTATCTCCACGCATAAGCAACGCACGTTTCCCTATATCATTATCTCCATTTTGTTGGCGGTAACGTCATATCAATTGTACAAAAACGAGATGGGTGGCTTACCCATGTATTTCTTAATAGGATCGGCCATTTGCTTGTTTTTAAATGCCTTTATAACCATTAAATTTGGTATTAGCAGTCATACCATAGCTGCAGGCGGCATGGTGGCACTCATGTTTTATGTCGTAGCCATACAGCGTATTGCTCAAATGGAAGCGTATCTCCTTATTTCAATAATAGTTGCGGGACTCAGTGGCAGTAGCCGCTTATGGCTACAAGCCCATACTACTAAACAAATTTATTGGGGGTATTTGTTGGGTTTTGTGGTGGTATTCGGAGTTGTATTGACTTTAGCAAATTAAACTAACACCCACAAGGATTATACTTTCTTATTTTGCCTTTGCGGTTGCGCGATTGCACCATTTGACCTTTGTTGTTAAACAACATCCATGTGCTTAATTCACCGTGCTTGTAGCGCTCTTTTTTAAGTAATTGACCGGAGTTGTCTTTGCAAAGCCATACGCCATGCTTCTTACCATCTTTATCTAAAGTCCCAGTGCAGCTTAGGGTATCGCTACCCCAAGCTTTTTGGGTTGTCAATAGAGTTAATATATAGAGCAGTGTTTTCATTGTTAGAATGAAGGCACTATTTGGTATAAATATTAGGCGCTTTGATCGTCGGCAGTAGCACTGTTCTCAGGTGTCTGCGTTGGCTCAACAAAAGTATTTGTAGTGTTATTTTCCACAACTGGAACTACTACATCATCTTTCTTAGTTGAATCGCTTTCCATGTAGTTCTCATAATTGGTTTTATGATCGAATGGACGCTTACCTATCAATGCTTCTAAATCGTATTGGAACAAGATTTCTTTTTTCAATAACTCTTGCGCCAAATTAATCAATTCTGCTTTTTTGCTACTCAACAAGGCTTTTGTTCTTACATAAGCAATGTCAATGATTTTACGAACTTCTTCGTCTATCATCTCAGCAGTTTTTTCGCTGTATGGCTTGCTATAAGTATACTCGCCAGACGAATCATTGAAACTCACATTGCCAATTCTATCGTTCATACCATAAATGGTAACCATAGAGTAGGCCATTTTAGTAATGCGCTCTAAGTCGTTTTGTGCACCTGTACTTACTTTTCCAAAGATTAAATCTTCAGCAGCTCTGCCACCTAAGGTCATACACATTTCATCGAGCAATTGCTCGCTTCTGTAAATGTATTGTTCTTTTGGTAAGTATTGGGCATAACCCAATGCTGCAACACCACGTGGTACAATCGATACTTTCACCAATGGATCGGCAAATTCTAAGAACCAACCTGCAACAGCATGTCCAGCTTCGTGATAAGCTACTATGTTTTTCTCTTCAGGAGAAATCAATTTATTCTTTTTCTCAAGACCGCCAATGACTCTGTCGATGGCATCTTGAAAATCTTGCATATCAATCCTGTCTTTGTTGTTACGAGCAGCAATTAAAGCAGCTTCGTTACAAACGTTGGCAATCTCGGCACCTGCAAAACCAGGGGTTTGAGCAGATAATTTTTTAGCATCTACTTCTGGCGATAATTCTTTGCCTTGTAAATGCACTTTAAATATTTGGTCTCTACCCACTAAATCTGGTTTGTCAATAGAAATTTGTCTATCGAATCTTCCCGGTCTAAGTAAGGCAGAATCTAAAATATCAGGACGGTTAGTAGCTGCTAAGATAATAACACCGCTATCGGTTCCAAAGCCATCCATTTCTGTCAACAATTGGTTCAAGGTATTCTCTCTCTCATCGTTAGAACCGCTCATCAAGTTTTTACCACGGGCTCTACCTATCGCATCTATCTCATCAATAAAGATGATACATGGGGCTTTCTCTTTGGCCTGACGGAATAAATCTCTTACACGCGATGCACCAACACCTACAAACATCTCCACAAAATCGGAACCCGATAAAGAGAAGAAAGGCACATTGGCTTCACCAGCAACTGCTTTTGCTAAGAGGGTCTTACCAGTTCCTGGCGAACCAATTAACAAAGCACCTTTCGGAATTTTACCACCTAAGCGGGTATATTTTTTTGGATTTTTTAAGAAATCTACAATTTCCATTACTTCCACTTTGGCTTCATCTAATCCAGCCACATCTTTGAAAGTAACATTCACTTTTGTGTTTTTATCGAACAAAGTAGCTTTACTTCTGCCAATGTTAAATAATTGACCAGGTCCACCACCAGCGCCACCACCACCACCGCCCATTCTGCGCATCATAAAGCTCCAGAAGGCAATGAGTAAACCAATCATGATAATCCAATTCAATATCTGCCACGTGCTATCATTTTCGTATTGGTAATCGATTACTACATCTTTGGCTTCTTTGTGGTCTGCCTTTAAGGATTCAAGATTTTTATTGAAAGCATCTTTATCTATTTCGAAATAATATTGAGGTGAAACTTGCCCGAACATGTTAGGAGTCTGCTTATTCAGATCTTTGTATTTATCATTACTAAGCATGTCCTTTTTGATGTATACTTTCACTAGGCGGTTATTCACTACCTCCATTTTTTCTACATCATTGCTGATAATCATTTCGCTAACTGCGTTCCAGTTGCTGCGTTTGCCAGGATTATTCGGGTAAAAACTTATGATGATAAACCCTAGGAGTAGGATGCCCCAAATCCAATACATGTTAAATTTAGGTGCATTGTTTTTGCGCTCACCGAAAGGGTTTTCTTCTTTTTTCTTTTTTTCTTGTTCGTCCATTTTGGATATTGATAAGGTGCTGGTATTCGAAATATGTATGTTTAACGGCAAATCTAATTATTTGTTCAGAGATATTGTTGAAATACACTGAAAAATATGCTTTGACTCACTTATTTTTGCAAAAAACATTCCATTAATATGTACGGTAAACTTCAACAACATTTAAAACAAGAATTAGAGCAAATAGAACAAGCGGGCTTGTATAAAAAAGAACGCATCATAGTATCTCCACAAGGCGCTGACATTAGATTGAGCAGCGGTCAAGAGGTAGTCAATTTTTGTTCAAATAATTATCTTGGCTTATCAAGTCATCCACGTGTAATCGAGGCTGCCAAAAAGTCATTAGATACCCATGGTTTCGGAATGAGCAGTGTGCGTTTTATTTGCGGAACCCAAGATATACACAAAGAGTTGGAAGCCAAAATTGCTGAGTTCTACGGTACAGAAGATACCATTTTATATGCCGCGGCTTTCGATGCTAATGGTGGTGTATTCGAACCATTATTTGGCGAGAATGATGCAATTATTTCTGATTCATTAAACCATGCTTCTATCATTGATGGCGTGCGTTTATGTAAGGCAGCAAGGTATAGATACAACAACAATGATATGGCTGATTTGGAGCTACAATTAATTGCCGCTAATAATGCTGGTCATAGACATAAAATAATTGTAACAGACGGGGTATTTAGTATGGATGGTTATGTGGCGCAACTTGATAAAATTAATGCGCTAGCAAATCAATACGATGCTTTGGTGATGGTAGATGAGTGTCATGCTGCTGGATTCATTGGTAAAACAGGAAAAGGTACGCCAGAATTATGTGGTGTACATGGACAAATAGATATTGTAACCGGTACTTTGGGTAAAGCCTTAGGTGGTGCAATGGGCGGTTATACAACAGGTAAGAAAGAAATTATTGAATTGTTGCGCCAGCGTTCACGTCCTTATTTATTCTCTAATTCATTGGCGCCCGCCATTGTGTCTGCTAGCTTAGAAGTCTTTAAAATTTTAGGTGAATCAACAGAATTACGCGACAAACTTGAGTGGAATGTGAATTATTTCAAAGCTGGGATTAAAAAAGCAGGGTTCGACTTCAAGAATGGTGACAGTGCAATAGTGCCGATTATGCTATATGATGCCAAGTTGAGTCAGACCATGGCAGATAAATTATTAGAAGAGGGTATTTATGTCATTGGATTCTTCTATCCTGTGGTTCCAAAAGATCAAGCAAGAATAAGAGTACAGTTATCTGCTGCTCACGAGCAACACCATATAGATAAAGCCATTGCCGCATTTACAAAAGTGGGCCTAGAATTAGGTGTCATTAAGCAAGCGCAATAGAAAATTATTAATTTTAAACCTATTCACCAAAGTATTTATATTGTTATTGTGCGTATAATTGATTTAGTTTGTATTACATACAACAACTAATAACAAATGACCATAAATAAAATTGATTTAGCATATATAATAGATGATGATGAAATCATAATTTATTTAACAGGTGCACTTATCAAGAAGGAAGAATTTTGCAACAGAACAGAAACCTTTACAGATGGGCTGCAAGCCATTAAAAGATTGAAAAGTGCAATTCAAAATAATGAAGATTTACCGCAAGTCATACTTTTCGATTTAAATATGCCAGTTATGGATGGTTGGGAATTTGTAGATGCGTATATGGAATTGGGGATAGATAAGTCGATTCCCTTATTTGTATTCACCTCATCAATCAATCCAGCAGATAAGGAGAAGTCTTTTTCATATACTTCAATTAAAGGCTTTATTCAAAAACCGCTTACCAAACAAAAATTAGATAAAATTTTACGCATTATCTCCTAATTTCCTTGTTCAGGTGTATTTTTTTTAAAGGGCTACATTTTTAGTTTAAGAATATAATTATCAGTCACTTATTTTTTTGATTCTTTTTTGAAACCTAAAAAATGAAAAAAAAAATTATTGATTTATAATCAGTAGATAAACATATTGATAAATAAAATTGATAAATATTTATTGACTTGAAATTAGTATATTTTGAGTCAAAAATCAGCCGTTTTAGTTTTCTTCTTTTTAGTTTTAAAAACTCAATATTTAAAGTACTA
Source organism: uncultured Bacteroidota bacterium (assembly GCA_903953615.1). Lineage (GTDB taxonomy): Bacteria > Bacteroidota > Bacteroidia > NS11-12g > UBA955 > JABMMZ01. Next base: position 624 of record CAJBKH010000079.1, on the reverse strand, counting down.
AAAATCATATTTATAATCTTATGATGTACTGTTTGTAAGGGTTTTCGATTGATGTTTGTCAGTTTTGAAAAGCCAAATTTTATGATAGCTTTGTTGAAACTAAACTTGCAAACACTTATGAAAACCAAATCAATTAAAGTCGTTGTTATCGAACAACAACATTACTACAGTCAATTAATTAGCGAAGAAATTAATGAATTGCGTAGTAACAAATCGCTCACAAATTTAAAGTTTGAAATTGAATCAAAGTCAACCGTAGAAAGCGTATTGGTAGCTTCCAAATCTAACTTCCAAGTAGTGGTCTTCGATAATCATTTTAGCAACGTTCACCAACGAAGCGATTATGATGTAATGAAGACAATAGATGCCATAAAATGTAACAACAAAGATTGTTTTTTTATTTCTGTTTCAGGCTATAGAGAAATCAATATTTCAGGTTATTTATACAAAAATGGAGAACTTACTTTTGTGTATAGTAAACAATGTAAAATACGCAACGAAAATTTAGATGATAGTATTTCTAAACCGTCTTTCTACAAGCTGATGGAACGCTATATTGAAGGCGTGCTAAAAGAAATCCAACAAACTAAACATTTATTGGCTGCTTAGTTCCTTACTTTTAAT
>CAJBKH010000078.1 GCA_903953615.1 uncultured Bacteroidota bacterium | reverse complement strand
TGGAAGTAAAAGGCTTGTTTAAATCTTTCCTTGGAAAATTATTTACCAAATTCGATAAACCCTATTACACCATTCTTGGCGATTATGTGGTAATGAGCGATGATCCAAGAACACTGCTCTTGACAGTTGATGATTTTATTCAACAAAACACTTTGGCCAATAACGAAACTTTCCGCGACTTCAGAGAACATTTTCCGAATGAAACCAGTTTGTTTACTTATATCAGTCCCGATAGACACTTTGCCAACTTTAAAGGTTATTTGAATCCCGAAAGTTGGAACAGTACACAAAAGAATCAACTATACGTGCGCAGTTTTAGCCATGTGGGCTTGAGTTTGAGTGGTGATAAAGACCGCATGCGTTCGGTGTTCGGTACCTTTTATAAAGCCTATGTGCCGCCAGTTCTTTCAACAGAAGATACGGCTGCGATTAACGATGATAAAGATACTTTATCTGTTTTAGATTTGTTCATCATCAACCATTTTCAAGGCAATATGAATACGGTTTATTACGACAATGGTCAAGCGCATACCGTTACCGAAATGGATGGTACCATTGCCGATGGCGCCTTTATGGAATACTACGAAAATGGCGTCATTAAAGTGAAAGGACGCTATAGCAAAGGCTTAAGAAATGGCACATGGAAATATTATAATCCGGATGGTACCTACCAAAGCAAAGAGAAATACGAGAAAGGCGAGTTGAAAAAACAAAACCTCTTAGAACGCCTCTTTGGCAATGGCGATGAATAAGCATGGAGCACACTATTAGGGACAAGCCACAGATTCACAGATTATAATTAATAAGAATAAGGCAGATAGACCGTAAGTATTATTTGATTTCAACCAAATTTGTGAAATTGTAATAGGTTCTCATTTGTGAATCTGTGGCGACATAATCCCCTCAAAGAAGCGTTGTATATAAGTTCCATGAATCCTATTTTTTCCCTCATTCCTTTTCTGTAATTTCGCACTTCATTTTATACTTTGATAGCAAGACAATCCATAGACGCTGTAATCAACGCGGCTGCCATCGATGAGGTAGTGGGCGACTATATTGCCTTGAAGAAAAGAGGGGCCAACCTCTTAGGTCGTTGCCCCTTTCACGATGAGAAATCGCCTTCGTTCACTGTATCGCCCGCCAAAGGCATCTACAAATGTTTTGGTTGTGGCAAAGCAGGTAACTCAGTGAGTTTTTTAATGGAGCACGATCATTTGTCGTTTACAGATGCCATTCGCAGATTGGCGCTGAAATACCAAATTGTTATTGAAGAAGACAATGCCCAAAGCAGCGATGAGTACAACGAACAACAGAAGGTACGCGATAGTTTAATTGTAGCTTTAGAGTTTGCTAAAAATTATTTTAAGGCCCAATTGAAAACTGAAGAAGGTCAGGTAGCAGGTGAAAATTATTTTAGAGAACGCGGTTATACACAGCAAACCATCGAGGCATTTGAATTGGGTTATTCGCCCCAAGGATGGGAAAGCTTGGTAAATGAAGCAACTAAAAATCAGTTCAACCTCGACTATTTTGTGAGTGCTGGTTTAATTAAGAAAAATGAAGAGCGCGGTACGTATTTCGATATGTTTCGTCAACGTGTTATTTTTCCGATACACGATTTAACAGGGAAGGTGATAGCCTTTGGTGGACGCCAATTGGTAAAGGATGATAAGTCACCTAAATACCTTAACTCACCCGAGACAGATGTCTACCATAAGAGCAATGTATTGTATGGTATTTACCAATCTAAAAAAGGCATTAAGGCCTTGAACAATTGTTTCTTGGTTGAAGGCTATACCGATGTGATTACATTGCACCAAGCAGGTGTTACCAATGTCGTGGCCTCTTCGGGCACTTCATTAACGGAAGGTCAAATAAAATTAATCAAACGTTTTACTGAAAATGTAACGGTTTTATATGATGGCGATGCCGCAGGTGTAAAGGCTTCACTTAGAGGGATAGATTTGTTATTGGCCCAAGGCTTAAACGTAAGAACGGTGAGTTTTCCAGAAGGCGAAGATCCCGATTCGTTTTGTAAACAATTAGGGGCCGAAGCCTTTTCGTTATTTCTTAAAGACAAGGCAAAAGATTTTATATTATTTAAAATCGAGTTGCTACTAACAGGTCTAGAAAACGACCCCATAAGAAAAACGGAAGTTGTTAAAAACTTAATGCAGAGTATTTCTGTGATACCCGATGCGATGAAGCGCGCAGCTTATGCCCGCGAGTGCAGCAAGTTGGTAGACATGGATGAGAAATTGCTGCTTTCGGAAATCAATAAAATGCGACGAAAAAGTGGGGAAGGCAATATTCCTACCCATTTTGATGAAGAGATAAAAGACATCTTGCAAACCAAATTGCCCGAGCCTAAAGTATATGAGACAGGCGAGGAGCAAGAGTTAGAACTGGTGCGTTTATTAATTCAAAACGGCAACGAAAAATTTACAGATGAAGCCACAGTGGCTGATTTTATTTTTAGAGAATTGCATGAAGATGAAGCATTGAAAATTAGCAATGTACTATACGATAGAATCATTAATGAAGTAAAACAACACATCGAAGAGCATTTGAGTTTCGATGAACATTTTTTCACGAACCACATGGATGGCGATATTAGAAAATTAGCCGCTGATGTTTTATCTGAAGTCGATAAATATGAGCTCAGTCCTTTTTGGTTAGCAGGTGGTAAAGTGATTCCCACACAAAAGGAAAATTATATCCGCGATTTACAATCGGTGTTTTTATTTTTGAAATTAAGTAAGGTGAACCGCCTCATTAAAAACAACCTAGAAGAATTTTCTAAGGCTACCCATGCAGATGAAATTGAGCACTTTCAGGAATACAATATTCAATTGATAACGGTGCGCAACGCCATTGCTGGAATTATGGGCACCAGTTACAATGTCTTATAATCCATACAGCGGGTTTTTCATCTTCCTAACATTTTTATGTACGTTTGTATGCAATATGCGCATGCGTTTTAAAATTTATATTTTAGGAATATTAATATTAACAGGTTCACAACCTTTGAAGGCACAAAGGGTGTATTACCCCAGTGGAAGTTTAGGTGAATATTTGAGTTTTAAAAATGCCGTTGTTGGCTGGGGTGGCGGATTGGTAGGCGCCATGCAAGACCAAGAGTACCACAGAGGCTTAAGGTTTAGATTTGATGATACCGGAAAGTCAATGATTATGGAAGTAGTCGGTACTTCGGATAATGCCAGTAATAATTATTTATACAATGAAAATTTAAATTTTAAAAGTAAAAAGCCATTGTATGCTTTTTACGAATATCCCAGCGCATTTATGGCTAAGAAAGAATCCGATTATGTATTGGTGGTGAATCCTGTTTTGAATTTGTGGGGCGCCAAGGAAAGTGCAAGTAGCAGAACTTTGTATCAAAATTCAAGAGGAGCCGAAGTATGGGGCAATATAGGTGGTAAACAAAGAGGTGTTGGGTTCTATACGTATTTTACAGAAAACCAAATGGCCATGCCCACCCAATACAATCAATTACCAGATTCTTTGAATTATGTGCCCAGCGAATTGTTCTTCAAAAAATTTAAAACAGGTTCGGCCGTCGATTTTTTTCAAGCCCGTGGTTATGTGACATGGAATGCCGCCAATCAGCACATCAATTTTAAATTCGGTCACGACCGCAATAAAATAGGGCAGGGCTACCGCTCTTTAATTTTAAGCGACTTTGCACCACAGTATTTGTTTTTAAAAATCAATACCAAAGTGGGCCGTGTGCATTATCAAAATTTGTTTACCCAGTTTACAGACAATGGTCAGATACTAGGCAATACTTTGTTTGGGAAAAAGTACGCTGCCTTTCACCGCTTGAGTGTTGACATTACACACAATTTAAATATTGGCGTGAATGAAATGGTAGTGTTCGATCGCCACGATTCAACCCAAGCCAATCAATTTGATTTTAATTATTTGAACCCTGTTATTTTTTACCGTGCGGTTGAATCGAGTTTAGGCAGTCGCGATAACAGTTTGCTGGCTTTAGATTTTAATTGGACTTTAAGAAACCGCTACTTGTTTTACGGTCAGTTTTTACTCGATGAATTTAAATTGAGTGAATTGAAAAATAACAAAAACTGGTGGGGCAATAAATATGGTTATCAAATAGGTGCAAGGGCTTTTAATTTAATGCGCATCAAAGGTTTAGATGTGTTATTAGAATATAATAGAATTCGTCCTTATACTTATAGTCATTACAGAACCACGCAAAGTTATTCGCATTTCAATCAACCTTTGGCGCATCCATTGGGTGCCAATTTTGGAGAAGGTGTTTTAGAAGTTAAATACAATTTGAAAAAATGGTTCATTACCATCACAGGTATTTATGCCAAACGCGGAGCGGATTCGAGCTTATTGGGGCGCAATTATGGTGGTAATATTTTAAGAAATTACGAAACCAGAGTGACCAGCACGAACTCAAAAATGTTCATGGGCAATACCCAAAACTTAATCATAGGCGAGGTGTTGATTTCTTATATGCTCAAGCACAATTTGTTCATCGACTTGCGTTACAATTACCGTTCGGCAGGTTCGCAAAACAATAGCTTCTATGGCCTTGGTATGCGCTTAAATTGCAATGTCCGTCAAGCGAACTTTTAAGTCCTACAACAATTAATTTTGTTTTAAATTAAACCATCGGGTTATCTTCGCATTTTATATCCCTTATGGAATTAGCACTTATTGTAGTTTTTGTACTTGGCTATGCAGCCATTGCTTTCGAACATAGCATACACATTAATAAAACAGCCTCTGCAATTGTTGTAGGTTCATTAATGTGGGCGATATGGGCTTTGGGTGCGCATTTCCACATCGATGCCATCAACGAAGAATTGAACCACGAATTGGCAAGCACTTCACAAATTTTGTTTTTCTTAATGGGGGCCATGACCATCGTAGAATTAATCGATGCCCACGAAGGATTTAAAATTATTACGAACAGAATTACCACGAAGGATACAAGAAAGTTATTATGGATTGTGTCCATCATTACCTTCTTTCTTTCGGCCTTACTCGATAATTTAACCACCGCTATTGTCATGGTTTCGCTCTTAAGAAAATTAGTACACGACAAAGAGCAACGTTTGTTTTTTGCGGGCATGGTGATCATCGCTGCCAACGCTGGTGGTGCATGGTCGCCCATAGGCGATGTAACCACTACCATGCTTTGGATAGGTGGACAGATAAGCAGCACGAACATCATTAAAATGTTGTTTATTCCTTCCTTGGTTTGTTTAATTGTGCCACTCATTGTCATTAGTTTTAGATTAAAAGGTACTGTTAAAAGCGATAAAATAGATTTAGAAAAAGCAGAAAAAACCGAGCGTATTAAAGGCAGTAAGCTAATGTTAGTGATTGGTTTGTTAGGCTTATTATTTGTGCCTGCCTTTAAAACCATCACGCACTTGCCACCTTATATGGGAATGCTATTGAGTCTTGGTATCATTTGGATTGTCTCAGAAATTTTACACATCGACAAAACGGAAGAAGAGAAAAAACCATACACCGCTTTGCATGCTTTAACAAAAATTGACGTGCCAAGTATTTTATTTTTCCTAGGTATTTTATTGGCCATTGGTGTATTGCAGGGTACAGGTGTATTAGGCGGATTGGCGGTTTGGATGGACAATACCATTGGCAACAAAGATGCCATTGCCATTGCCATTGGCTTACTGTCTTCGGTAGTCGATAACGTGCCCATCGTAGCAGCCACCATTAAAATGTATTCCCTAGAAGCTTATCCCATGGATGCCAAATTGTGGGAGTTTATTGCTTATGCTGCGGGTACTGGTGGAAGTTGTTTAATCATTGGCTCGGCTGCAGGAGTTGCTGTGATGGGCATGGAGAAAATAAACTTTATGTGGTACTTGAAAAAAATATCCTTTTTAGCCCTCATTGGTTATTTAGCCGGTGCCGCGGTCTATTTGGCCATGTATAGCTTTATGTCTCATTAAACTTTTATCCATTTGAATTGTCTTAATTTGTAACGTGTTAATTTATCAATGAAATTTTTTGTCCTTTTTTCTTTCTTTACAATTTTCGCCATCCATGCACAAGACCTTAGCATCAAAGGCAGTGTTTTCAATTCAAAGGGCGAACCAATTGCCAAGGCCAATATTGAATTGCGCAAGATGCGCGACTCATCGATAGTGGCAACTACCATTACCAATGCCAAAGGTGAATTTGAGTTGCTAGGTCTCAACAAAGGGTTTTATCAACTTGAAATAAGTTATGTTGGCTACGAAACCAATAAATCTATACAAAGATTATTTGTAGACATTGTAGTGCCAAAAATTGTGATGGCAGAAGCCATACAAGCTTTTAAAGGCACAAAGGTGGTAGGTGCAGCTAAACCAGTGACCCAAAATGGCGATACGTCTGAATACAAAGCAGCGGCCTATAAAACCAATCCAGATGCCAATGCCGAAGACCTGGTAAACAAAATGCCGGGTGTTACCAATACCAATGGCAAGGTACAAGTGCAAGGCGAAGATGTTAAGACAGTGTTGGTAGATGGCAAGCCATTTTTTGGTGACGATCCAAGTGCGGTGTTAAAAAATTTACCAGCCGATGCCATCGATAAAGTACAAGTATTTGATTCTAAAAGTGCCCAAAGTCAATTCACTGGATTCGATGATGGCAATACCTCCAAGACGATTAATATTATCACCAAAGCCCAATATAAAAATGGGGTGTTTGGTAAAGTTTATGGTGGCTATGGTTACGACAATAAATGGAGGAGTGGAGCAAGTATCAACTCATTTAAAAATGAAAGAAAAATCTCCTTTTTGTTTAATTCCAATAATATCAATGAGCAAAATTTTTCGGCCGATGATTTATTAGGTGTCATGAGCTCAACAGGTGGAAGTGGCGGAGGAAGTATGGGCGGTCAACGCGGAGGTGGCAGGGGTGGTAGTCCAGGAGGAGGCGGTCCACAAAATTCATCGGATAATTTTTTAACAGCTACCCAAGGTGGTATTGTTACCACCCAAGCCTTTGGTTTGAACTATACCAACAAATGGAAAAAAGTGGAAATGACGGCTAGTTATTTTTTCAATTACAGCAAAGCCAATAGCGTAAGTAATTTATACCGTACCTACATTACGCAGCAATCAGAAGGATTGACTTATGAGCAATTGAATACAACCACCAATAAAAACATGAACCAAAGGTTCAATTTAAGATTGGATTGGAAAATCGATTCATTTAACTCCATCTTGTTTCAACCGCGCTTCTCCTACCAAGACAATAATAGTACGCAAAATATCATAGGCGTAAATTCGCAAAAGAATATTGAATTAAGCGATGTTATCAATACTTACATAGCGAGTCAAAAAGGTTTTAATTTTAGTTCGCCCATTTTATACAGACATTCATTTCAAAAAAGAGGTAGAACCTTGTCTGTGAATGCCACACCAGGTTATAACACGAGCGCAGGCACCAATAAAATTTATTCATTGAATCGTTTCATCGATACCTTCTCGAATGATACTTTGAACCAATTGTCAAATTTAAATAAGAACGGTTTAAGCATGTCGTCAAACGTTACCTATACAGAGCCTTTGAATAAGCTTTTGCAATTGTCGCTCAACTATACAGGCAATTTAAATTTGAACAATTCAGATAAGCAAACCAATCAATTCAACCAATTAGAAGGCGCTTATAAAAACTTCGATTCTGCTTTGTCGAATACTTTTAAAAGTCAATACATTACACATAGTGCTGGTGCAAGCATCAATTATAAAAAAGAAAAAGTAAGTTTTAATTTTGGCGGTAATTTTCAGGTGGCACAATTGAATGTCAACCGCACCTTTCCAGTGCCTTTCAAAGATGCACGCCAATTCAATAGCTTTTTGCCAACAGCCATGTTGCAATACAGAAAATCGCAACAAAAGAACATCCGTTTTTTTTATAGAACCAGCAACAATGCACCAAGCATCGATCAGTTGCAGGACATTCTCAATAATAATAATCCGTTACAATTAACCACAGGTAACTCGCAATTGAAACAAGATTTTCAAAATTCATTGAATGTGCGTTACTCAAGCGCCAATATGAAAAAAAGTACCTCCTATTTTGCTTTTGTTGGGGGAACAGTTGCGAGTAATTACATTGCCAATAGTACTTTCATTGCCAATAAAGACACCGTATTAAACGGGGTTGCTTTGTCACGCGGATCACAATTATCTAAGCCTGTTAACTTGCAGGGCTATTATAATGTGCGTTCGTTTACCAATTATACTTTCGTTATTAAAAAGATAAAATCGAACATGAATGTGAATGCTTTTGGTAGCATGGTGCGCACCCCAAGTTTAATTAATGGCAATACCAATTTTTCTAGAAGTAATAACATCGGTGGTGGCATTTCTTTATCTAGCAATATCAGCAAAAACC
>CAJBKH010000077.1 GCA_903953615.1 uncultured Bacteroidota bacterium | reverse complement strand
TAGGAAAAGCGGCCACTCCCTTGTTGTTGAAAATACGTGTGTCCCTTATCCTGTTGCTGATTATAGGGAATGTCAAAACAATAAGTAATACCAAAATAATACCATAGAAATTATAAAACCATTTAAAAAAGCCAATGCGATATTTGCCAATATTGAATGTCGATTTTTCCTCAGATACTTTACCTGATGGTACAAAAACAAACAACCAAAAAACTAGTTCAACATGTGGTAAATAAGAGAGGTTGATACAAAAAAGCGAAACCAATATAAAAATAAGCCCCCACATAAATACAAATTTTCTACCTATCTTAAATAAAATAAGTGGTAGCATTAGAAACTGAAAAATACTTTGGAAAATGCCTGCCATCACTGATAATATGCCTAATGATACTGGGAATGTGGATTCGAACCACCTGAAAAATAGATAGTGTTTGGATAGATAGGCACTGGTAAGTAAACTCTGCACTGTTAAGCCTCCCACCCAATAGCTGTCCTTGATGTGAAATAATAAGGCACCGAAGCTAATAAGGGCATAAATAATGAATCCAAGCAAATAAGCTTTTGTAATATCTTCTTTTGTAGGTGTTCCTGCAAACGCATATAACTTTCGTACAAGGGAAGTAAAAAATCCTCTCTTCTTAAGAATAAGGTTGTCGATGGAATAAAAAGTTCCTTGATTGATTAAGAGGGATATCAATAAAGTGCTAAATAATACTGCGGTGCCGAGATTGCTGGTGTCTGCCAATAAGTCGAACCAATACAATGAACTCATTAACAATAGCGTTATTAATGGGGTGAAAAATCCAAAAGTAAAACAGGTGATTAGAATGAGCATATATATGGATGGTCCTGCGAATCCAGAATCGTAATAAAGATTCAGCGACCAAGCTATTTCACTATAGCGGATAAATATAACCACCCCTAAAATGAGTCTTAAAATGGCTGCTTTTTTTAGTTCAGCCTCTACATTAGTAACTTTAGGGAAATACGAATTATTAAGAAGGTAGTTTAAAAGCCAATTCATTTTTTAAGTTTTTTACATACAAACATCACAAAGAAAAACAAATTTCACGATTTAAAGTTCTTGTTAATTTCTGAGAAGAATTCTCCCTTATTTAAAAACGAAATTCAGGCTAATTTAAAATTCAATTGAGAATACTTGTAAAGGCAAATTTAATTAGGATTGATAAAACCGACCGATTGGTATGTTTTTAAGTAGTATTTGTTTGGTGGTAGGGATGGTAGCGCACCTACGGAGCGCAGATACTTTTGGGTTCCTATGTTGATACTGAGATTAAGCTCCTATGGAGCTATTGGGGTTTGGGTATAGGCGGTAAAGTTAATTGAAGGAATTGTTGGTGCAAGTTTTTGTAGTGAAGGAAATGATACTAGCAATGGCAGAGGGGTTAATTCAATTTCAAAATTTCAAAATCAAAAAATTCCAAAAATCCCAAAATTCCTTCCCTTGTCAAATCGTCAGTAATTCGTCTGTCGTTTTTTTTGGCAAACTCATTGCATTCACACCTTCTATAAATCATTTTAATTAATATCTTTGTACCTTTATGATCAACAGTATCCTTAAAAGCTTTACCAAATTACTAGGTGGCAGCAAGAGCGAGAAAGACGTTCAGCAAATGCGCCCTACCATTGCTTTAATCAACGAATTTTACAATTCCTATAATGCCCTTAGTAACGATGAGTTAAGAGCCAAAACAATAGAATTTAAATCACGCATTGCCGAAGATTTAAAAGAGGTAGAAGATAGAATAAATGCCATTAAGGCAGAAATAGCTGAATTGCCAGCCGAAGACGTGGTTGAAAAAGACCAGCTGTATGCAGAAATAGATCAACTCGAAAAAGAATCCGATCAAGCATTAGAGAAGGCTTTGTTGGCCATCTTGCCCGAAGCTTTTGCAGTCGTTAAACAAACTGCTAAACGCTTAAGCGATAACGAACAACTAGAAGTGAGCGCCACTGAGATGGACCGCGAACTTGCTAAGAAAAAAGATTTTGTAACCATTAAAGGCGATAAAGCTTATTACGCCAATCAGTGGGATGCCGCTGGTGGCTTGGTAAAATGGAACATGGTGCATTACGATGTACAGTTAATAGGTGGTATGGTTTTACACCAAGGTAAAATTGCCGAGATGGGTACTGGTGAGGGTAAAACTTTGGTATCTACTTTGCCTGCTTACCTTAATGCCCTTGCTGGTAAAGGGGTTCACATTGTAACAGTGAACGATTACTTGGCGCGAAGAGACTGCGAGTGGAATGGTCCTTTGTTCCAATTCCATGGCCTTACTGTAGATTGTATCGATTACCACCGCCCGAACAGCGATGAGCGCAGAAAGGCTTACGCTTCGGATATTATTTACGGTACTAACAACGAATTTGGTTTCGATTATCTAAGAGATAATATGAGTCATACGCCTGAAGAATTGGTGCAACGCAAACACCATTTTGCAATGGTCGATGAGGTCGATTCAGTATTAATTGACGATGCCCGTACCCCTTTGATTATTTCTGGTCCGGTGCCTCGAGGCGATGTGCAAGAATACTCGAACTTAAAATCGAGAATCGAACGCTTGGTAGAGGCTCAAAAAAAAGCGGTGAATACGTTTTTAAACGATGCGAAGAAATTAATCGAAGCTGGTAATACAGGCGATAAAGAAGGCATGGGCGGTTTGGCTTTGTTAAGAGCTTTCCGTGGATTGCCTAAGAGCAAAGCCCTTATTAAATTTTTAAGTGAGCAAGGCATGAAAGCTGTTTTGCAAAAAACAGAGAACTATTATTTACAAGATCAACAAAGAGAAATGCCGAAGGCCGATGCCGAATTGTATTTTGTAATTGATGAGAAAACCAACCAAGTAGAATTAACCGATAAGGGGATTGAAATGATTACCCAATCGGGCGAAGAAAAAGATTTCTTCATTATACCAGATGTGGGCAGCGAGATTGCCGATATCGAAAAAATGAATTTAGAACCTGCCGAGAAAACCGAGCGCAAAGAAGAATTGATGCGCAACTTCTCTATAAAATCAGAGCGTATTCACTCTATCAATCAATTGTTGAAAGCTTATACCTTATTCGAAAAAGACATTGAATATATCTTGGCCGATGGCAAAGTAAAAATTGTAGATGAGCAAACGGGTCGTGTGTTAGAAGGCAGAAGATATAGCGATGGTTTACACCAAGCGATAGAGGCCAAAGAAAATGTAAAGGTCGAGGCAGCCACGCAAACCTTTGCTACCATTACCTTGCAAAACTATTTCAGAATGTACCACAAGTTGGCGGGTATGACCGGTACTGCTGAAACAGAAGCAGGTGAGTTCTGGGAAATTTATAAATTAGATGTAGTCGTTATTCCTACCAACCGCAACATAGCGCGTAAGGACATGGAAGACCAAATCTATAAAACCAAACGCGAAAAATACAATGCGGTGATTGATGAGGTTGTGAAATTAACTGCCGAAGGTCGCCCAGTGCTCGTAGGTACTACATCGGTAGAGATATCGGAATTGTTGTCAAGGATGTTGAAATTAAGAAACATCAAACACAATGTATTAAACGCGAAACAAAATCAACGTGAGGCCGAAGTAGTAGCCGAAGCGGGTCAAGCAGGAGCCGTTACCATTGCTACGAACATGGCGGGTAGGGGTACTGATATCAAGATTGGCGAAGACGTCAAGAAAGCGGGTGGTTTGGCCATTGTAGGTACCGAGCGCCACGATTCAAGAAGGGTAGATAGACAGTTAAGAGGACGTGCAGGTAGACAAGGTGATCCTGGTTCATCATTATTCTTTGTTTCATTAGAAGATGATTTGATGCGTAAATTTGGTAGCGACAGAGCTTCTAAATTAATGGATAAGTTTGGTTATAAAGAAGGCGAAGTGATTCAACATTCGTTGATGAGTAAAACCATTGAGAGAAGTCAGAAGAAAGTAGAGCAAAACAATTTCGGTATGCGTAAGCGTTTATTGGAATATGATGATGTCATGAACAAGCAAAGAACTGTAATTTACAAACGCAGAAGAAATGCTTTGTTTGGCGATCGCTTGGCTTTGGATTTACAAAACATGTTATCCGACTGGTGCGATGAAAAAGTGGGCTTAGCAAAAGCCGATGATGATTATGAAGCCTTATCATTGGAATTGGCATTGGAGTTTGCAATTGAAATTCCTTTTACCCAAGAAGAATTTAAGAACGGAAAAGTTGAGCCATTGGCCGATAAGTTATATGAGACTTTACAAGATGCGTATAACCACAGACAGCAACAATTGCGCGAAACAGCTATGCCAGTATTGAGCAAAATATATGCACAAGAAGGTTCGAAAGTGGGTTATGTAATGGTGCCTTTCTCGGATGGTATTAAAAACTTTGGCATTCCAATCGACTTAGCGAAAGCGGTTGAATCGAAAGGTCAACAATTGAATTTAGAATACGAAAAAAACATTTGTTTAGAGACATTAGACGATGAGTGGAAAGACCATTTAAGAGAATTAGATGAATTGAAACAATCGGCTAATAATGCGACTTATGAGCAAAAAGATCCATTGTTGATTTATAAAATTGAATCGTTTAAATTGTACTCAAGCATGGTGTCAAGAATGAATGAAAAGATTTTGGCCATGTTGTTCAAAGCGAAGATTGCAGTTGAAGAAGATAGCAAAGTAAAACAAGCAGCTCAACCGCAAAGAACCGATATGAGTAAAATGAAATTAACCCGTACCGATGAGATTTCAGCGCCAACAGGTATGCCTGGTATGCCAGAGATGATGGGTGGTATGGGCGATAATGAGGATTCGAAAATGAGCAGAGCAGATAGAAGAAAAATGGAACGCGACACAAAAAAACAAAAATAAAAACATGCGCATGAAAGGATTATTTTTAGTCATTGCTTTGTTCGCTTTTTGCGAAGTCAAATCACAAGGCATTATTACGATTGTAAAACCTATGGGTTTAGATGGTTTGATATGGAGCCGTTCGGCTGCGCGTAAACATCCAGATGCGAAGATGGATGGCTACCATATTTTAATTTTTAGAGGTGATAACCGCAACAAGGCCGAGGGTCAGAAAGCCAAGTACGATGCTATGTACAGACAATACAGCGAAGTGGTATGGGAAGAGCCTAACTTTAAGGTGTATGTGGGTTTGTTTAAAAACAGAATGGAGTGCATGGGCTTGTTCAACGAGTTGAAAGACCAGTTTCAAACGGCCATCATTGTGAAGGACAAAATCATGTATCCGCCTTTGAATTAATTTTCGAAGGCTACATCAGCCACAGATTCACAGATTGATTTTAAAAGAATAAAATACCACACATAAAATAACATTTATCTGTAACTTATTTAAACAAAAAACCTCAAGAATTCTTGAGGTTTTTTTATGTCTTTATTTTTGTGACATTTTGGTTTCAGAATTGAAATCTGTGAATCGGTGGCTTATTCCATATAGCCTTAGATTCAAAAGGAAAAACCTCAAGGTGTCTTGAGGTTTTTTTGTGTCTTTGTTTTTGTGAAATATTGGTTTCACAATTAAAATCTGTGAATCTGTGGCTTAATCAATGTAACCCCAGTGCTTCAAT
>CAJBKH010000076.1 GCA_903953615.1 uncultured Bacteroidota bacterium | reverse complement strand
GGGTTATTGAGTTAATAGGTGCCTATGGTTTTTCCTTAAAACTAATAACACTCAACTAATATCTAAATTGGCTGTTTCCTTAACAACCAGTAACAATTAACTTTCCCCTTAATAACTATTAACGAATAACTAATTGTGCCAACAAAAGAAGCAAAGACCAAAAGCGAAATGTAAACGTCTAATATTGCTAAGTTGCTGGTGTTGTTTTATTTTTTTCATAGGATAGTTTTTAATTTAGACGCCAAGCAGTTTAAAAGGTTGCATTTTTTTATCGAACACAATTTGGGCTAGACTAAAATCGCATAGTAATTCATATTTATTATCATTACATTTGCACCAATTTTATAAAAATGAAACAAATTATTTTAATCGTTTTAGCAGTGGTAACACTCTCTGCTTGTAACAACTCATCTAAACCTGGTAAAGTTAAATTAGCCAATCAAAAAGATTCATTTGCATATGCATTTGGAGCCAACACTGGTAGAATTCTTAAAACTTACAATGTAAAGGAAATAAATTGGGAGGTATTTAAAGCAGTAGTTGAGCAAGTAATGAAAAATGGTGACACCAATCTTTTAATCGATAAAGAAATGGAACGTGAAGTAGCCATGGCTTATCTTACAGAATGCAAATATGGTGAAGAGAGAAAAAAAGGCGAAGAATTTATTGCAAAAATGAAAAAGCAAGGTGGTTACACAGTTACACCTTCTGGTTTGTTGTTTAAATCAATCAGCAAAGGTACTGGTGTAAAACCTTCAATTACAGATACAGTTTATGTTCACTATACAGGTAAATTTATTGATGGCAAATTGTTCGATTCAAGTATCGGAAAAGAGCCTTTAAAAACTGCTATGAATGGCGGTGCTGTAAAAGGATTCTTAGAAGCGTTGAGCATGCTTGATGTTGGTGCTAAAGCAGAGGTTGTTATACCTTATGAATTGGCCTATGGAAAACAAGGAATGCAAAATCCATATTCTGGTGAAATGATGATGGAACCATACAAAACTTTGATCTTTGAATTAGAGTTGGTAAGCATCAAACAATAATAATTTATTTTTAAAATGAAGCCGAGCCTTTTAGGTTCGGCTTTTTTTGTTTCATTGATTTTGAGTGCAGAAATCAATGATCTATTTCATAATGACTTAGCCTAACTGTGTGCTAAAATATACATTCATTTGTAGTTTTAGCGTCTGTGTGAATATCTGCAATATAGTTAATTCATTTTATTTATATTGTTTTGCCAAATTAAATTAATTGTGTGCAATTTCTATTTTACGTAGAGATACAATTGTTTATATTTAACATACAGCTAAATGAAAATATTTTATTTACGGCCATACGTGCATGGCTTAAAGAAATGGTGGTGTCTTTGGAATTCACCACTTGCAAAATTGAAACCAATTGTAATTGGTCTACTTTTTCTTCTGCCTTCTCTCCTTGTTGCGCAAACATGTCCAGTTGGCTCGCCTACAGCTAGCACAGGATATGGAGTAACTGCAACTGGCGGAGCTGCAAACCCGAATAATGCAACCACTGCTTTTGCAGCTTCTGGTACAACGCTTAACACAGTTAATGCTGCAACATTGAGTTTAACCGTGCCACTTGTTATCGACCTTCAAAAGTCAGTTGCCCAAGGCTCCACTTTAACAGTTGCATGGCAAAGAATTTCTGGTACACCAACTGCATCGGTTGAAATATCTAATGATAACATTACTTATGTAAGCTTAGGCACATTGACTGGAACTTCAAGTACACCTTCTACCTCTACATATGTGAATTTTACAGTGCCAGCTGGTGGATTAAGGTATGTGAGAATAAAGCAAACTGCTGGAGGTGCTTATACCGACGGTGTAAGATATACGCATACTTGTTATTATCCGGTAAATGCAATTTTAGATACCAGGGTTTTTTTAAATCCAGGTACCACAAATGGTAGCGTTAAATTTAATGATTTAAATCCAGATAATGATTCAACAATTTATTCATTAGGCTATGTCAATGTAACCAATGGAACACTTACATTTTCTAATTCGGGTGCCTTTACGTATGTGCCAAACTCAGGCTTCGAAGGTGTTGATTACTTCTCTTACCGTGTTTGTGACGCAGGTATAGATAGAAAATACTACACCGCCGCAGATAATTCGTGCGATACAGCTGTAGTTGTATTTAGGGCGCTATCCAACTGCGATACAACAGTTTTTTATATGCCTATTCCTGAAAATGAAGCAATGGATTTTTTGAAGGATATAAAATCTACGAATGCCGACCCGATTCAACTCTATACAGGTTTGTCTGTGTCTAGTGATGCAATTGTTATTTATGATCAGTGGGAGGATGGTTACGAAGCGAATATTAAGTCACCAACGCAATCAACTACCTTGATTTGGGGCGATGGCGATTTAAGTAATGGCGTGGCGCCAGGCTTTCCAAACGATTTTTTAGACGCTGGTAAAGCTATTATATTATCGAACTCAATGAATTCTGGTCACTCTGGAACTGTTACCTATAATCCCAATGCAGCTGCAAGTGATGCCACCTTGCAGGGCACAATAGATTACGATGGAAAAGATAAAATTTTCATAGGTGGAATTGGTGCATTGGCAAAATTTGATTGGGGTAGCGCACTTACATTAAGTGTTTCTGGGGCAACCGTGCCATCCACCAATAAATGGGATACCTTGTATACTTTGCCGATTGGTCAAAATACTACAACTGGAGGTGTTTCATACGAAATAGCAAATTTGTCTGTTATAGCGCAATCCAATAATACAATTATTAGAATTGATAGAGATGCAAATGGTAGCATAGATATTAGGGATACTCTGAATGAAGGTGAAACATATTATTTAGACAGTCGTTTTAATAGCGGTGTTGTGGCTGTTAACGAGGGTGGAACTGTTAGGTCTAATAAGCCTATTATGGTTAGTTTAATGACCGGTGATTTTCAAACAGGAACACCGGGAGGATATGAGGGTAGAACTTATTCTTTATTGCCCAATTCGCAGTTCTCAACTTGCTATTTTTTGCCAGGAATTCCGAAAGAAAAGATGAGAGTTTTTGTTTTTAATCCAACATCGTCTTCAATTACAATTACTAGAACTACTGCAGGTGGTGCAACTACTACTTTTAGTGTTGCTGCAAATAGTACCGCTTCTCAAGACATTATCTATTCTGGCTTGGGATATAAATATTGCTCTTCTGTTCCTTTCGCAATGATTACCTCTGTCGATCACAACAGCGTAGTTTCAGATTGGGGGTTCACCCCAGTGCCAACAGCTAACTTAACTTCTAAAGTCTTAATGAGTATCGGAGCAGGTTGTGATCCATTAAACGCAGCATATGGCACCATTAACCACGAAATGGCAATGGTTACAGTAGATAGCAGTACGTTTCTGTATGTAGATTTAAATGGTGATGGTGATCCAGATAAAGTTTCTTTCGATTCTTCGTTAAATGCTACCAATACTGCAGTAACAATTGGAGGTGTTTCATACAACGAAACGACTAGTAATAATGGTATTCAAATTAATGCATATCAAACGATTACGATTGGTTCTACAAATGGTACTTTAGATGGGGCTACTTTTTGGACCAAAACTGGCGTTAATAATATTGGAAGTGCAGGAAAAAACATTGTTTTAGTTTGGGGCCAAAACAGTGGTCCAGCTTCTTCTCCTAATATTGACGCGGGCTACACGGTTCCTAATATTCAAACTGATATAAAAGATCGGGTCATAAAGTCTTCAGATTCTATATGCGCTGGTAATAACACAGATAGTGTCAAGGTTATTTATAAAGGTGGTACAGCGCCATATAAAGTTTTTTGGTACAACGAAACAACCAACACGTATAATCAATTTACCACGAATAAAGATTCCTTTACAATCTTGAATTTAGAGCCTGGATCCTATTTAATTAAAGTTAAGGATGCCAACTGCAGAAATCTAGCAACAAGAACAGTCATTTTCGCAAGAACAACTGGCTGTATTCTCGATGTGTCGGGAACCATCTATCATGATGCCAATGGCTTGGTAAATGGTGCCATTGATGGCACAGCAAAAGGTGCTTACACAGGAACCCAATTGTACACTTATTTAGTGAATAATTTAGGGATAGTAATTGATAGTGCAAGGGTTAAACCCAATGGCACTTATATTTTAACGGGTGTGCGCTCTTCTTCATACACCATTCGTTTGTCGACCTCTTCGGTAGCCATTGGTGCTACTGCTCCTGCAGCAAGTTTGCCAACCAACTATGCCAATACAGGTGAACAATATGGTACAAGTAATGCTGCAGGTTCTGGCATTGAAGCCGGTACTCCAAATGGCAATCAAACTGTGACCTTTACAACAGTTAATATTACAAATGTTAATTTTGGGATTGAACGAACACCGTTTGCTCACAACAAAACATTCTTAGTAAATCCAGATTCTGTTATCTACAGAAGTTCTGGTAATTCAAGATTTACCCAATTAATTAATTTAAATACAGCTTCTGGAACAGCTGATACCACTGTTAGTTCGGCCTCCACCAGTGTTATGCCAGGTAAAATGTCGGGCTCCGATTTAGAGGATGGTAGATTCCGTGGCAATACCGGTATCAATGGCAAGTTAGCATTGACTGCGCTACCTGATACTGCAACCAACGGTGTGTTGGTATACAATGGTCGTTTGCTTTTCCCAAATCCCGCAGTTGCTTCGCTAGCCTATATTTATTGGAATGCAACCACAAGTAGATATGAAATTCCAAATTTCAAACCCGATAGTTTGGTGCTTTATGTTAAAAAGGCCAATCAGTCAACCACCTCGTTTAACTACGTCTATATTGACAATGCGAACAAACTTGGAAGTGTTGCTACCTATTTAATCAATTACTTAATACCATTGCCTATCGAGATTGAATTAAAGGGTAAGATAGTGGGTGCTCAGGCACAATTGAATTGGACTTGTTTTAATGTTGATCAAATTGCCAGCTATGAATTGAGTAGAAGATTTGCCAATCAATCCAATTCAATTGTTGTATGCAATGTGAATGAAACAGGCCTTTCTAGCTATAGTTATAATGACGATCTTTCTGAACAATTGCCGGGTGTTTATTATTATGCGCTGCATTCTATCAACTCAAATGGAACTAAGCGTTCCGAAGGATTGGTCGCGTTAAATTATAGAACCAATAATAAGTCGCCTCAACAAATTGTTTTAAGCCCAAATCCCGCCAATGCTAAAACCTATTTAAATGTATTCGGCTACGGAACTGATGTAGAAGGTACCGTCGAAATTTATACAACCACAGGCATGAAATTGGAGACAATTGCTTTCAGCGGTGCATCCCTTGCCTTGCAAACAGAAAATTTAAGTCCAGGTGTATATTCGCTCAATGTGACTATCGATGGGAAGGTTTCCACCTTATTGTTGTCAATTAACCATTAAAATGAAGGTGTTTTACAACAATTTGAAATATTAAATTAAATTTAATTACTTTTGCACTCAATAGTCATATCACTTAATTTAAATAATATGGGAAGAGGAGATAAAAAAACAAAAAAAGGAAAAAGAACTGCAGCCAGTTATGGTGTTAGTCGTCCAAGAGCAAAAGCTGTAGCAAAGGCAAAAGCCTTAGCAGCACCTGCAAAAGAAGAAAAAGTAGCGAAAGTAAAAAAAGTAGCAAAAGTAACTGAACCAAAAGCTGAAAAGCCGGCAGTTAAAAAAACAGTTGCTAAAAAGAAAGAAGCTTAAAACTAAGCGATTCTTTTAGATATTAAAAATCCTGTGCATTGAAAGATGTACAGGATTTTTTTATTCCAATACAATTATTTCACTGATTCTTGGGTTTAGTCGCGAAAATTTTACCCGAATGCGCCTTTCAGGAATATTGGTATCCTTGAATTTAGGCACCAAACTTCGCAATATTTTTTCATCGTTTACAATGTATTCATAAAATACCATGTCTTCTTGAAATTTTATAGATTCGCAAGTCGTGTAATCATAAAAATAAGTAAGTTGCACCTTGGCCGAAGTTTCTACAATGCCGTAAAATATAACCGGGAGTGTAAAAAAAAGTGTTAAGAACAGGCTAACAGCGCGCCTATCGGCAGTGGTGTGTTTTAAATGGATGGCGTTTTTATAAGCATCTCTTCTGTAAATATTATTAGCAATAAGATAAACACCAAAATAAGTAATTAAAAAGCCCGCAAAATTGTAGATAATATCAATGCCGTGGTAGTTAATGAACCAATGGTTATAAGTCATTAGAAAGCCAGACATACTCAACAGTATGGCAATTAATAAGCGGTATTTATGCGACAGTGTTTGCTCTGCTTCT
This sequence comes from uncultured Bacteroidota bacterium, assembly GCA_903953615.1. Lineage (GTDB taxonomy): Bacteria > Bacteroidota > Bacteroidia > NS11-12g > UBA955 > JABMMZ01. Next base: position 12,029 of record CAJBKH010000076.1, on the reverse strand, counting down.
AAATAATCTGAAATGATATTTTGTCGCTTGCGCTCCGAATTTTGGAACAGCCTTTCTGCCACATCAATATTCGATTTTTGAACTTTCTTTGGGGTGTCTACTTTATAAAAATAATAGTTTTGTAAGACTTGGTCATACGCCATTTTTTTGCCGGCATCACTCAATTCATTGTAGCCTTGGGTCACAATTTTAAAATACTCCTCCGCATCCTTATTGTTCGGATGTTTGTCGGGATGGTAAAGCAAAGCCAATTCATAATACCGTTTTTTCACAACTTGGTAGTCGCTGTAGAGCGGGATTTGCATTAATTTATAAAAATCGTGTTCAACCATCTGGAAGCGTTTATTCAGCTACTTAACTCTGCACGCTGCATTGTTATTGTACAAGAATATGTAAAATTTAAGGATTAAAAAAGTGTCAGTCCTTAGTTTACTTTGCCTTAATTAAATGTAATTTTGATGTCTAACAATTTATTTGGTACAATTTTCGTTTGATATGATAGAATGAAAAATTGCTTGTTGATATTTGGATTGTACATGTGCTGCTTTGCCAATGTTAAGGCGCAGATGATTGTTGATAAAACAAGGGTAGATATCGGAACCATCGAAAGCTATAACAACGATACCATTTATTATTATTTTACAAATTCAGGGACTAAAACTGTTTACTTTTTGCCAACCCAACCTGCTGATGATTACCAAGTGCTTTGTAGCAATAAAACCATTGCGCCTGGCGATGTTTTTACTGTAGGAATAATTTATTATACTGAAAAAAAAGGTCGCTTTAATTTGTTGGTGCCCTTAAACTTTAGCAATAGTTTTGAACCCATTAAAATACAACTTAGTGGACATATCAAATCCATTAATCCAAGTGCTTTTACCATTTGTCCTTCTATAGAAAATAGTCAGCCTTTAAACAACCGGGTTCCATTAAATATTGTTGTGCGCGATAAAATCACTAATGAACAAATAAAGAACCCGAAAGTTAGTGTGCTTCAAAATCGAAGAACCATCAATTGTGTTCCAGGTTTTAGGAGCATGGCTTTCCAATGCAATTGTTCCTATGGTCCTATAAAGGTAAATGCAGATAAAGAAGGCTACAAACCTGAATCTATGTATTTCGAATATGGCAAAGAAAATAATACCTGTCTTGTTTACCTCGAGCCCTTGCCAATTCCACTGCCAGATACCATTCAACAAGTTTATAAGCCAGTTGTTTCAAAAAAGAAGGATACGGTTGAACAGCCCCCAATCGTATATGTGCCAGCAGCCGAAGCCGATAATAATTTCAATTCAACAACCTATAAACCCAACCATTTAATTTTTGTGATTGATGTTTCTGGAAGTATGAAGGATACCACTAAATTGCCCTACTTAAAAGCGTCTATGAAGGCCTTAATCGAAGTGTTGCGCCCACAAGATTTTATCACTTTGATTACATACTCTAGTAAAGTAAGAGTCGTTTTTGAAAATGTGAGTGGACAGTCAAAAGCAGCTTTGTTATATGCCATAGATACTTTAAATGCCAGAGGTGCAAGTCTTGGGGCTGAAGGTTTAAATCTAGCCTATGTTATGGCGCACAACCATTTTATCGAAGGTGGCAACAACCAAATTTTCCTTGCTACCGACGGGCAATTCAATGGCAACCATTTCAAGGAAGAGGATGTTTTTAAAAAGGCAAAACAAGAAGCCAATAAGCACCAAATAAGATTAACAACCATTGCCTTTGGTAAGTCAAAAAATGCCCTACTGTTTTTAGAAACACTTGCTGAAAAAGGCAAGGGAAAAATGCTAAGAATTCTCAATTTAAATACGGACGAAGCTGTATTGATAGAAGAAGTGAAGGCGAGCTCAATCGTTAAAGTGTATGATAAATAAATCAGCTGTTGAAAAGCCTTTCAAGTGATTTATACGGCAACACTAATTTAGCAGCGTACTTTGTAATATTAAAAACCGCTAACACGCAAACATTATGTTAAAATTCTTTATTGGCTTACTTACTTTTATTAGTCTAAACGCCATCGCTATGCCTAACGATTCGATTGGTGTAAAAACAGTGGATGGCAAACAGTACATCATGCACAAAGTTACCAAAGGTGAAGGCGTGTATGGTATTAGTAAAAAATATGGTGTTCCATCGGCAAGTATTTTTGCGGCCAATGAAGGTTCAAGTGCAGGTATAAAAATCAATCAAGTGCTTTTAATACCTAAAAGTGCTGCAAGCACTACAACTGCTACAACTACAACAGCTGCCACTACCACCACTACAAGTGTTAAGAAGGTTGAGAAAAAATACCATGTGGTTGAATCAGGACAAACATTGTCATCGATTGCTAAAAAATATACCACAAGTGTTGATGCGATTCAAAAATTAAACAACTTAAAGTCTACCAATATTCAATTAGGTCAGAAGTTAATTGTTGGCGAAACCACTTCAACTGTTCAGCAAACTGCACAAGCAAAGCCAACGCCAAAACCTACTCCAAAACCTGTTGAGGTGGCCGAAGAAACGCCAGAGATTGCAGATGACACAAAGCCAGATCCAAAAATTAACCAAAAAGTTGAGCCTGCTTCACCAGACAATGTGGTCGTAGTAACCGACAAAATGGTGGCAGATAAAAATAGCAACAAACCCGATCCAATGGTTACCAAAACCTACGCAGTTGAAGATGGCGATGAGATAAGCGAAGATGGTGTTGCAGCCATTTCAACCGAAGGTGAGTTAAGCGCTGATAGAAGTTTTGTTTTACACCCAACTGCAAAAATTGGTACCATCATTATGATTACAAATCCAGCAAATAACAATGCAGTGTTCGCCCGTGTGGTAGGCACTTGCAAGCCATCTGCTGATGTTATCCTTAAGATGAGCAAAACAGTTGCCGATAAATTAGGTATCTCTGAAGATACCAAGGTTAAAATCAATTACGCCAGATAATCTGATTATTGAAACAATAAAGAAATACCACGGTGTAATATTTTTAATATTAGTTGCTGTCCTTTTCTTTTCCTTCACACTATCTAAAGCACTTATAAGTGTTGCTTTTGCACTCATATGTTTTCTTGGCATATGGCAAGCGAGTTTCAAAAATCAATCGGTGCAAAGCAAGCTATTGATGCTTGGGTTTCTATTATTCTACCTTTTCATTGTCTTCTCTTATTTTAATTCAGATAACCATGCCGAAGCTTTAAGAATTCTAGGCTTAAAAATTCCGCTGCTCTTGTTTCCTTTGGTCTATTTTGCGATGCAACCTTTGCAAAAAAAGCACCATTTAACTGGGGCTTTAATTATTAACTATGCACTATATGTGCCAGCTATTGTTAGTGTTTACAATTATTTAAGCAACAAGGAGCTCTTTGATGATTTAATCCTACAATCAAAACCCCTGCCCATAGAATTTGGCTATGGCATTTTGCATATTCAATTTTCAATTCTTTTGGCTTGCGGTATTTTATACGGCCTTTTTATATTAGTTAGAAATTATAAAACTAGTCAACATAGTTTACTTTATTACAGCTTAGTATTTTTGGTAGCATGTAACTTTATATTTATTCATATACTGAGTGCTAGAACAGGCTTGGTTGGTTTGTATGCTGGTATTGGAGTGTTCTGTATTTCGCTTTTAGCCACCTTGCCTTTTAAAAAGACACGTTGGCTTTTGTTAGCGATTGTAATTGTGCCAACCTTAATGGTGTTGTTCTCAAGTTCTTTGCAGAACAGAATAAAAAACACAGTAGCCGATTTAAATGTGGTATTAGAAAACAAAGATGCCAATGATTATTCCTTTGCGATGCGGGTTAAAGCATGGCAAAATGCCGTTGATGTAATTGCGCAGAATCCTATTCGTGGCGTTGGTTTGGGCGATGCAGAGCAAGTGCTCTATAATAACTTTTCGGAAGTAGACCCAACCTTAGCGCCTGAAAACAGAAAGAATCCTCATTTTCAATTCTTAGAAACTGCTGTGCAGAGTGGCTTAATTGCGGCATTTCTATATTTGGTCATTGTGTTTTTGGGGTTTGTAAAAACAAACCACCGTTTCAATTTTGAATTAATTGCGTTTAGTGCATTGCTCTTTGTCGCCTCTTGTTTCGAAAGCGTTTTAGAAAGTCAGTCGAATGTGATTCCATTTGTATTTTTCATTGCCATTGGTTTGGCCCAACAACCAATGAAGAAGGAAACTGCAATTTAATAAAGGTTCTGATTATATTTGTTGCCTACAGTATCAATCTTATCATGTTGTCTTTGAAAAATGGTGTCGCTAGTGTTTTCTTTACCAAAGTAATAGTTGCTTTGGTAGGACTATTAACGGTCATCATTACGTCTAAGGTATTAGGCGCACAGGGTAGGGGAGCGGTAAGTTTATTTACAGCATCTGTAGCCTTGGTGCAAATGTTTTGCGACTTCGGCAGCAGCTCAGCACTGATCAATTTGTCCTATCGCATTAATCAATGGAAGCTTTGGTTAAGCGCCGTTTGGTGGATTCTAGGCATATGTGCTTTTGCAACAGTGTTTTCATTTTATTTAGAAACCAGTTTTATTCAATGGGTGCCATTATCCGCATTGCTTTTTTCGCTTCTCAATCTCAACAATCTTTTGTTGATGGGCAATCGCATGGTTAATCAGCGCAATATTTTATTGGTTGTCCAACCAATCTTGCTCCTCATCTTTTTTTTAGGCTTTATCCAGTTTAATTTGTTTCCTACGGCTTCCTATCCAATGGCTTTTACCGTGGCATTATTTGTTACTTTACTTATTTCATTTATTTGGATAGCATCGCCTTTAAAATTTGCACAAAAACAATTGCCCAAGTTTCAGTTTGAAACCCAAATTTTAAGCCAAGGGTTATGGGTACAAGGCGGACAAGCTATTCAGTTTTTAAATTACCGGATTAATTTTTTTATACTTGTTTTTTTTATGGGCAATACTTCCCTTGGCATTTATAATAATGCCATTGTAATAGGTGAATCGCTTTGGATATTAGGCCATAGTTTGGGTCAAATGTTGCACATGAAAATTCTGAATTCCGATAATCCAATCGAACATCGCAATTTAACAATGCGCATGCTCTTACTCAGTTTTGCTGGTACAAGTTTAATGTTAATAATACTATTATTCATCCCTGCTACATTCTGGGAATGGTTATTCTCAAAAGAATTTATTGAGGTGAAGATGTTGTTTTACTGGTTAGCGCCAGGAATTTTGGTGTTCAGTATCTCCAATATTCTCAACCATTTCTTTCATGCCAAAAACCAATTCAAATTTATTTTATTGGTAAATCTAATAGGATTAGTAATTGGTGTTGTCGTAAGCTTAATCTGCATTCCTTTATATGGATTACAAGGTGCATGCATAGCATGGAGTGCAGCGCTGTTAATGTCTATGCTCATGTATGTGTCGCGCTTTTTTAGTGCCCACAATTTACAAGATGCCTAGTTATTAATTATTTAATTAAATACCGAAACCAGATTGATTGATTTCGTAATGCATAGGTGCTTGTTTTTCTTTGTGATAAGCCATTAACATATCATGCTCTGTTATAATGCCTTTAATTACATCCGCTTCTATTACAGGTAAGGCATGGAAACCGCCATCCGACAAAAGTGCGATGGCTTCTTCCAAACTTGTTTCAGGTGTTACTGCAATTGGCGAGGGGGTCATTAAATTACCAGCATTGTATTTAGCATCTAAGCTAGTCATAGTAACACTTTCATTGTTTTGTAAGCAGTCAGCCATTGTTTTAATCATGTCACGGATACTAATAATGCCAATTACTTTATCGTTTTCGGTTACAGGTAAATGGCGAATATTAAACAGATTAAAAAAATCTAAAATTTGTGAAAATTTGTGATGGGTACTGGCGACTGTTATTTTTTCAGTCATTAAATTTTTTACTAATAATTTGCTCATAAAATGAATAATTTGTTGGGTCGAAAATACAAGTATTCTTGAATATAAACAAAGTCTCTTGTGCCGATTTTTGCAAAACCAAGCAGGCTCGCTAACAATTGAAAATTCAATCACTTCTTATTGTAATTTAAAGGCATAAAAATTTTTGCAGCTACTGATTTTAAATGAAAACAAAAATCACAAGAGAAATTGGTTGAAAGAAGAGGGCTTAAATTTTATTAACTTTCAAGCAATGCATTTGGCCATCGATAAAAATAGAGACATAATAAATCCCATTGGCAAATGCAGATAAATTTTCTATAATAATTGCATTATCATTTATTTTACATGTTTTTTCAACCATCAATTGCCCATCTATTGAATACATTTTAATTTGGGCAGTACTTGCATCGCTTGGCGCCAATTGAATGGTAAATTGTTCGCTAAAGGGGTTGGGGTAGGCGTTGGATGAAGCAGACTTTTCAATGGAAGTAATAGCAGTGCCAGGCAACTGATAGATTCTCACATAGTCAAGGTCCATGCTACCTTGCGTAAATCCTGAACTTATAGAAGGCTGTATTGCTATATTTAGAAGGAGGTATTGATCGTTGTTGAAAGGCCAAGTGGAGGCGTTTTTTATACTTGGATTATAAGTATAATGCACAACAGAATCGACGCTAAATATTAATTTTTCAGGGGTCCATTCAAATTCGTAAACATGAAATGCAGAGGAAGCAGTTGGAATGGTTTGTCCACCAAGATTTATAGTACCGCCAAAACTTGAGGGTGTGTGTATGGCACTTTGTACATAATTCTGATTGCTGCCCCAATGTTCCATAATGTCAATTTCGCCACAAGCAGGCCATGTTGTTGTGCCATAACCTTTATTGTCCCAATAAGCCCCATTTTCATCTATGTTTTTACCCAACATCCAAATGGCTGGCCAGGTGCCTAACCCGCTTGGTAATTTAGCCCTTACCACAAGCCTTCCAAATTTAAAAGCAAATTTCGAATTCAAACGGGCCGAGGTATGCGTTTTTGTAAAACCTTGGTCGCTAAAGTTTTCTTTTTTTGCGATTATTTTCAAACTGCCATCTTTTACAATTGAATTATCAATACGGTTGGTGTAGTGTTGAATCTCACCATTGTACCAACTGCCAGAAATTGGGAGAAGCGTTTGATGGTGCCACTTCGAACTGTCAATTGCGCCTGTGTAATTAAATTCATCTGACCATACAAGTTGTGTATACACCGATTTAGGTGTACTTGTAAAATTGTAATTAAAATCGTCAATATAGGCGACTACCTTATCAGTGTTATTTTCGCCATTCACTTGTATCAAAATGCGGTTAAAATCTTTTCTGTCTTTGGGTTCAGTGGAACCGCCATTCAAATTGATATAAGGGTCTTTTGCAAAATCAAACGTAACAGTTTGCCATTGGTTTATTAGTAAAGGTTTAATAATTTCTGTTTGGGTCGACCAAGGTTGTGGGAGGGTGCCATCTTGTAATTTTAAAGATACTTGGTTGGTTTGGTTGCCAGTGATATTCGCAGAAGCAACATAAATTTTAAAAGTAAAAATGGTGTAGACAGAGAGGTCTAAATTTTTATTGAGATCGAAACGCACATTGGCATAAACACCGCCATTGTCAGTGTAGGATAATACAGTTGAAGAGGTATTAATGCCTTGTGCATAAGGATTTGCTTTTTGTGTTGAAATTGCACAATCATCACCTGCCCAACTTGTAATGTTGCCATTGCCTTCAAAATCATCGTTAATTTTTTGAGCAAAACAATGAATCGGAAAACTAAAAATTATAAAAAGAAATAGGTTGAAACGCATTTAAGAATAAGGGTTTTTTTTGTTGACGAATATACTAAATTTTGTGATAAGCCGATAACATTTAATCCCAAAGTAAAGGCTAATTTTTGATGCAGGATAATGTTTTTGAGTAATTCTACTACATTAGTTGCTTTTTATTGAATATTCGAACCGTTTTCATATTAGAAAATGTAAAAGGAAATTGAAACTACCTCAATTTCAGACTTTGAAACTAAAAGTTGAAAGTGTTATAATTATTGATATTCAGATTGTCTTTTATAGGTCATTTTAATGTCAGTTTAATGTCAGTATTAAACGTTTGTAATTAATAATAAGTATTTTCGAAACATCAATTTATTAACTTGTCCATGAAGCAAAAATACATTTCTCCAATCATCAAATATTTATTTTATGCTTTGTTCTTTGTTGCTTTTACATCAAAAGGGCAGATTACGAATCCTGCACCATATTGTTATCCAACAGCAGATTCAATGACAAGTGGCACCTGCACAGGGAGCGGGGGAAGTGCGGGTTATGGTTTTTGTATTAAAAGTATCAATATTTATCATGCTAACTATAGTCAATCCTCCAATTGTTATGGCAGTAGTAATAAAGATGTCTATCGGTATTGGAATACTTCGATATCATTCAATGGGGGTAAAACTTATAACTTGACTGTGACTTCACCACAATGTTCAAAAGGCTATCAATTATCAGCAGGCGTATGGATTGATTTCGATCAAGATAATAAATTTAGCGCTGCTGAATTGGTAGATACGAGAGTTAGTAATAATATATACACCACCTCATTCCCTCTTTCTTTTAATGTTCCTTGTAGTGCAAAATCGGGTAAAACAAGAATGCGTGTTCGCATCCAAAAGGGTGGGAAGATTATAGGTGCAGACAGCTGTAATATTTATTCAGGATTTGGAGAAACTTGGGATTTTGATGTTTCAATTGTAAAGCCTACAAGTATCAATGCAAACTTCAATATTCCTGCCCAAGCCTACTTTAAAAACCCTGTTAGCTGCACTTACCCACCAGCAATGGGGAATGATTATTATGAACTCGCCTGGGATAAAGACAACGATGGTACCTACGAATCTAAGGGTAATTCCTATCCATATTATGTCAGTAAATGGGACTCTGTTGGAACGAAATGTATAAAGTTGCGCAGCACCAATTGTTTCGGGACAGATTCTGTGGTTAAATGCCTAAAAATTGTACAACCATCCGGTAAACCTATTATCGATTTTTTTAGTTGCTACCGCCTAATTGAGATTTATGATGCTGCTACGATAACAGGAATCTATGACAATGGACCTTACGAGTTTACATGGGAAGTGTATGATTCCAGTTCAAGTCCCATTGCTGATTTTCGTAATGGTGTTTGGTTATCGAACAGTTCAACAATCCACTCCCGAGATATACAAATTAGTTTTGCTGATTATTCTAGGCTTTACACAGTCAAGTTAACCGCAAAAAATGACCTGGGAACAACGACATTAATTAAAAAAAAATATTTAAAAAGTTGGGACCTCAATGCATATAGTTATATAAGTGGCTCCGGTTTTAATGGCAGGATCCAAAATGATTATGGAGATATTTTTGATGCTGGAGGAGAGAAACTAAATTACCGCAACAATGCGAATAAGGGTAGTTATTTAGTTGTCAATCCAGATGCTACCAACCCAATAAATATTGAGTTTAGACAAATTAGATTAAAGGATGTTTACGATTCTATCATCATTTATGACGATGATAAAATTAATCCGTCAAAGGTTTTGGCAGTATTAAACTCTAAAGATAACGGCACTTATCCCAAATTTAAGACCAGTTCTAATCGGTTTTGTTTTTATTTTAGATCAGATTCTTTTGGCACTGATAGTGGTTTTCACGCAGTTTTTTTCAATGGCGATCACCATTATGGTCCAGGAAAACAAAATCCCAAAATTGGTCACAATATTATACACGTCAATGGCAACTCTGTTTTTTACAATGAGGGCGAAAATATTGAAACCATCGATTACGATCGAATTTGGACCGTGAATGATACTTTTCAAACAGCTGCTTATAATCTTGATACTTTTCGTTACAAATTCAAATACAGTGGAACACAAAAAGTGTGTCTCGAATTAAAGAATTGTGATTCCTCCATTAAGCGCTGCGAGAACATAGCTTTTTCTTCAGGTGAACAGGGCACTGCCTTCATTGACAATAATTCCAACTGCAAAAAAGATGCTGGAGATGGCGTTGTTCCCAATGTGAAAATTAATTTGTATGACAGTGTACAAAAGACAACCTCATGGTTTTATACCTCAGCGAATGGCGATTATAATTTCAATAAACTTTCGGGTGCCTATAAGCTTAGTGTTGATACAGCAAAAATGCCTTTCAAAGTAAATTGTAACAATCCTGGTGTTGATTCCGTCGTGAGAATTAACAGTAGTAATCCCTTGTCAATAATCTATTTCAATTTGGCTTGTAAGCCTGGATTTGATTTAGGTGTTCAAAATATTTGGGTGAGCAGGGATGTGCGTCCTGGAAAAGAATTCAATATGAAAGTAAATGTCGGAGAGGTTTCTCAATTGTATAATCTGAGTTGTGCCTCAAATGTATCAGGTACTGTTGAAATTTTCCTTCCCAATTTTAAGGGTCAATACATCAAAGAAATGTCAGGTGCAATAAAACCTACCATGGTTTATCGAGTAGACTCTTTGTATGATACTTTAACAAACAGATCTATTGATACCACTCATATTGTTTATAATATCAGCGACTTTTCGAAAGTTAACAATGCCAATAATTTCGGGGTTGTTTTAAAATTAGATTCGATTCTATTTCGCAGTCCTTATTTCCCTATAAAAGTAAAGTTGACTTCCTCTGGAACTGACCGTAATCAAGACAACAATGTAATGGAATACATTTACTGGGTGAGGAATTCATACGACCCCAACATGAAAGAGGTTTCGCCACCTGAAATAGAAGAAGGTTTCGACGGCTGGCTTTCATACACCATCCATTTTCAAAATATCGGTACCGCACCCGCAATCGATGTTCGCGTTGCAGATACTTTAGATAAGCGATTTGATTTAGAAACTTTTCAGCTTTTAAATAATAGCCATCCCATGACTACCTTGATGGACAATGGTAAGCTCTCCTTTATGTTCAAGGATATCAATTTGCCCGATAGCAATACCGATGAGAAAGCATCACATGGTTACATTCAATATAGAATCAAACCCAAAACGCCATTGCTGAAAAATGAAGTTTTGAAAAATACAGCTTATATCTATTTCGACTACAACCCAGCGGTGGTTACCAATACCGCTACCAGCGTTGCATTGCCAAAAGGGATACTTATTCCAGATTCTAATTTTGCAGCATGGCTTACCAATATGTACCCAAGTTGTATGCGCAATGGCAACCTAATGGATACCAGTTGCGATTTCATCAAAAAGAGTACATCAGTAGATGTGAAAAACAATGCCATCAAAGATCTTTTTGGAATTCAATTTTTCAATTCATTGCAAAATTTAGACTGTTCGGGTAATCAGTTAATCAATCTTCCCGCCTTACAAAAATCATTGAAGGTGTTGAACTGTTTGTATAATAAATTTAAAACATTGCCTGTATTACCTCAGTCGCTTACCTCATTAAACTGCGATAGCAATGGTCTTTCAACTTTGCCAACACTTCCATCAAGTCTAACTTACCTTAGCTGCCAGCATAATAAAATTGAAGCATTGCCCTTGTTACCTGCAACGCTTTCAAATCTGCTTTGCGGATGGAACCATTTAGATGCGCTACCAAAACTTCCCACTAGTTTAAATCAACTGTTTTGCAACAACAATAAGATTGTTTGTTTTGATGTTTTTGCTGAATCGATTTCAGAAATAAATATCACCAATAATAAAAATAATTGCTTGCCAAATTACATCAGTGCAATGGATGTTGCTAACAAATCAATGGCCTTGTGTAAGCCCAATAATCTGGCCAATAACCCTGATGGTTGTGTAAGCACATTAACTTCTCAAATTGCAGGAACCCCTGTTTTAGAAATTAAAATTTACCCTAATCCAGGACACGACTTGTTTAGAGTAGAACTTCCTACTGAAACAGGTTGGATAAAACTAGAAGTTTACAACATGCTTGGTGATATCGTATATGTTACTACCTCTATCGAAAAAATGAATACCATTGATTTAAGTGGAGTGGCTCCTGGGATTTATAGTCTTAAACTAAGCGCAGAGGAAATCGTTATCAATAAATGTCTTATCAAACAGTAAAAAATAACAATCAATAAACCTCAGATTGATTTGAT
>CAJBKH010000075.1 GCA_903953615.1 uncultured Bacteroidota bacterium | reverse complement strand
TTATAGGAATCGAAGATGTATTGCTTGCATAGATGGTTTGAGGCCCATTAATATTCATTAGTTTAAGAAACAAATCAACTTTCACATCTAACTTTTCAATAATGGCTTCAATTATTAAGTCTGCTTGAACCAACTCAATATTTGAAATAAATTGAATGCTATTAATTATAGTGCCTGCTTCTTCAGCAGTAATCTTACCTAAACTACTTAATTTATTCAGTGATTGTTGTATGCCATCTTTCGCCTTCAGCAGCATTTGATCATTGATATCAAATAGGATAACTTTATAATCGGCTTGGGCACAAACTTGTGCTATCCCTGCACCCATGGTGCCCGCACCTGCGATTGCGATTGTTTTAATTTCCATTTTTGTTTATTTTTTTGCTAACCAAATTTCTGGATTTTGCTTGTCTTGATTGAGCCAAATCTCAAAATGTATTTCAGTTGCCCCATCTTCATCTTCATCTACAGTGCCAATGGTTTGTTTTAAATTGAGCATTTGGCCTTGACTTACCGTAATGTTTTTTAATTTTGAGTAGACAGTAAAATACTCGCCATGGTTTACCAAAACTGTTTTACCCATTCCTGGAATGGAAATGATGGCTGCAACGGTTCCTTTATATACACAGCGTGCGGTAGATCCACTCACAGATTGAATATCTAAGCCATTGTTTTGAATCATCACTTGATCGAGCTTAGCATGTGCGTGTGTCCCAAAATGTTCGGAGATAAAACCTTTCTCGACTGGCCAAGGTAATTTGCCTTTATTGGCCGCAAAATTATCCGAAAGTTCTTTGGCCTCGGGGGTTAATAGCGGTTCTTTGGCCTCTGCTTTTGGATCGGTTTTCTTAGAATTATCAGTTTTATTTTCTTTTTTTGCTGTTTTGACAGCTAGTTCTTTCGCCTTCTTTCGGGCTTCTGCAATTTCTTTGGCTATAATGGCATTGATCTGAGCGTTCAGATTTTCTTTTGCTCTCTTTTGTTTGTCTAATTGTGCTTTTAGTTCCTTCTCTTTACCTGTTAAAGAAATAATTGCTTTGTTTTTTTGGTTCTTGTCTTGCTCAAGTTCATTGACCTCAGATTCTTTGTTTTTAACCAATAATTCCTTTGAAACTTTTAATCCTAATAACTCTGCCAACCGCTGTTCTAGTTGTATTTTATTGTTCTCTATTTTAACTAAAAAACGGGTTTGTGCTGCTGAAAGGTATTGGATAAATTTTAATCTTTGGAACAATTGATTGAAGGACTTGGCAGCAAAAAGATACAGTGCATTGTTATACACTTTTCTGTTTTTGTACGATTGTACAATGGCCTTTGCATAATTTTTTTTCTCCTTATCGAGCTGTGAATTGAGACTATCAATATCATCCTTCTTTTGCTCTACATCGTTGTTAACATACTGAATTTCGCTATTGATGGTGGTTATGAGTTCCTCTCTTTTTTCAATTAAGCGACTAATTGAAACCAATTCCTTTAAACTTTGATTTTTCTTACTTTTAGTTTCGTTTAGAATTTTTTTAGTCAGTGCTATTTGCTCCTCAGTCTGCTTTCTTTGTTTCTCAAGGTCCTTGCGTGAAGTTTGCCCATTTAATTGGCTAGCAAGAAATAGCAGGGCTAATAATATACAGTTGAATCTATTTACATTTTTCATAAGAGGCGGGTATATTAAAAGGAAAAGTGACCATTGAATTAAAATCTGGATTTTCAAAATCCATGGTGATAATTATTTTATTTGCACCGTTATAGGCAGTTATTTCGTTTTTGAGCGGAAAGTTATGTTCATTCACATTGGCAAAACTAAAATACTTAACCCTTGCATAATGTGGTGCAGTATTATCATCTATAGAAGTTGAATCGATGGTATAGAATTCTTTCTTGTAAGTATGGTTAATGGATACCTTTGGTTGACGAAGTTTAATAATAATGTTATTGTCATTGTTAGTCATAGTCTCATACAAAGCCAATGCATAAATAGGTTCTGCGATTATTAAATTTTGCAGTTGATTGACAGATAGTGGGGCGCCAAGTAAATCTTCAATGTAAGCTTTATTGAAAACCGTATAACATTTATGTATATGATCCAGCAACACCATTGAGTCTTTATTAATAAGGATACGCGCGCCAGTAATGCCAAATAGGTTAACAGAAATCCAAATCAAAGAGTCTTTATACATTCGAATGTTTGAGCCAACACCTTGCGAAGTGCCATTACTTGAATAATTAAGATCGGCTTTGGCAGAGAAATAGGTCCATGGTTTTAAGGTTGGGGCAATTAAATTTTCTGCAATGTTTACTTTAATGTTGACAATGGAGTCTTTTGGTTTATTAACTGCAACAGGCGCACTGAAGTGTTTTCTGTTTTTACAGGACAACAAAACCACAACTAGCAGTAACGGTAGATATTTTAAAAAACTATTCATACAGGGATTTATCACGTATTTTTTTGTTCATTAATTCATTTTTAAAACCTAAATCTTTTGCTTTTTGCCAATTCTCAACTGCTTTTTCAATGTTGTTTAGCTTAAACAAAATATTACCTTTAACATTGTATAACGCACCATCAGTCTTATTTATTTCAATGCATTTGTCAATGGCTTGAGCAGCTTCGGTGTATTTTTTTAATTGGTATAGATAACCCGTTTTTGTGTATAGCATTCGACCTAAAGTCAAGTCATCAAAGGAATACCTCTCTGCTAATTGGATGGCATCAAGTGCTTTTAGCAAGTCGTTTTTTTGTTTGTAGGCATCTGCTAAAGTTTCATAAAGATCGGATGTATTAGGAAAGAACGTAATGGCTTGCTCAGTGATGGCAATGGCTTCATCTAATTTATTTAAAATAAGGTTGCAATCTATTGCACCTTTCCAGGCATTGTATAAGTTGGCGTCTAAACTTGTTGCTTGTGAATAATAAAGCGCGGAGGCTGTATAGTTTTTACATTTAAAAAAGAGTTCTGCAGCTGTACAAAGGGCTTTGGGATTTTTTGGGTATGAATTTACAAGCCCATTTGCAGCAAGGGTTAAATAGGACGCTTTATTAGAATCTGAAATTGTTGTTTTTAATATCGATAAGGTACCGCTAAGTTCGGTTTCGAATGTGGAAGTATTGCTTTGAAATGCAGCACTTAAATATTGAGTTGCTTTAGATGAATCATTTTTCGAATAATAAAATTGAAATAAAGCATAGTTGATTTCCCAGTTGTTTGGATTTAAACGCATGGCCTTTTCATAATTCAATATGGCATTGGTTTCGTCTTTATGAGACTCATACAGTTTTGCATCGTCGATATAGAATTGTGTTTTGTTTGGGGCACCTTTTTTTAATTCATCGTAGATTCTATGGGCGGATTGAAAATCGTTAATTCTTTTATAGAGTTCAATTAATTTCAAACCTGTTTTGCTTTTCAAACCAACATTGTTGCTATATTGATTCCACAGTGCAATTTGTTTATTGGTTTCCCCTTGGATGGCATAAATTTCATCCAGTTGATTGAAAAGATTTTCATCTTTTGGATTGCCATTAATACAGATTTGTAGTATTTCTATGGCTTTTTTGTAATCGCCATTCGAACGCAATAAACGGCCATAGTGGTAGGCGTAAAATTTATTGGTAGGATTTAGGGCGTTCGCTTTAGATGCATTTTGGAATGCATCATTCGTCTCGCTTTGTTTTTGTTTTATTCTACTAATTTGATAATAGACAGAAGCTTCTTGGGGTTTAAGATCGGCACACTTATTAAATTGGGTGAGCGCCACAGAATAATTGCCAATGCTAAATTGGGTGCTAGCTTCGATGTAAAGCTTTTCGAACTTTAATGATATATCATTTTGATCGGCAGTACTGGCAACTTTAGTACTCGTTTTACAAGCTAAGGCAAGGGTTGTTAATAAAACAATCGTTGTTAAATAGCTTGGAAATAGAGCTAATTTTTTCAATTAAATATTTAATTGAGTGTACTGTAATCGCCAATGCTGAATTCTTTCGATTCTCCATTTAGAACAACATGATTGCCAATCATGCTATTGGTGAAAGTAGCATTCTCTATAGCACAATTGTTTTGAATGATGCTGTTAGTGATCTTGCTATTTTTTAGTTTAGTGCCATTGCCAACACTTACGTATGGTCCAACAACGCAATTGTCGATTTCTACATCTTTACCAATGTAACATGGCTCAATAATTTGCGTGCCATTGCTAAATTGACTTGCATCGTTATTAAATTCTGCGCGTTTAATTTCAAGTATTCTTTGATTGGTAAGCACTGTAGCATCTTTGTTGCCACAATCTAACCATTCCTCAACTTCACCTGCTTTAAAAATTAAACCTTTGTTTTTCATGTTCTCTAAAGCATTGGTTAATTGGTACTCTCCTTTTTCTTTTATGTCATTGTCGATGAGGTATTGAATTTCTTCAAGCAAATTATCACCATCTTTAAAATAGTAGATACCAATAATGGCAAGGTCTGAGATAAATTCAGTAGGTTTTTCAATAAAGTCGGTGATGTTATTATCGGCATCCAGCTTTACAACACCAAATTGATTTGGGTTACTTACTTTGTGCACCCAAATAGTGCCATCGGCTGTTTTATCTAATTCGAATTCAGCTTTAAAAAGTGTATCAGCAAATGCAACAATTACTTCGCCTGTTAGGGCTGGTGTAGCGCACATCACAGCATGGGCAGTTCCCAAAGCTTCATCTTGAAAATATATTCTGCCTTTTGCGCCCACGCTTTCTGCAATTTGCATTAGTTGTAATTCGATTGCAGTTCCAAAGTCTCCTATAATAAAGGCCACTTCATTGATTGGTTCTTTACAAACAGCCGCAATATCCTCAACTAGTCTTTGTACAATAGGTTTTCCTGCAATAGGCAATAATGGTTTAGGCACAGTTAAAGTGTGGGGTCTCATTCTTTTTCCCATACCAGCCATCGGTATAATAATATTCATTCCGCTCATTTCTATTTTTCTTTTTTTTAAATTCCTGTATGTCCATAACCACCTTCGCCCCGCGATGTGGTTGATAATTCAATTTCTGTTTGCCATGTGGCTTGTTCACATTTCGCAATTACCATTTGAGCAATTCTGTCTCCATGGTTAATTGTAAATTCTGTTTGACCTAAATTAATTAGCAATACCTTTACCTCACCTCTATAATCAGCATCGATAGTTCCAGGAGAATTCAATACTGTAATGCCGTGTTTAAGGGCTAATCCACTTCTTGGGCGAATTTGGGCTTCGAAGCCTTCTGGCAATTCTATTATTAGGCCTGTTGGTACCAAGACCCTTTCAAAAGGTTGAATGTTTATTTTTTCGAGGTTGTTGGCATAAATATCAGCACCTGCCGCTAATGCAGTTTGATAACTTGGTAACGGTGCTGTACCGATATTTTTTATATTAACTTTGATGGTCAAAACTTGAATTGGCAAATTTAAGCTTTTTTAAGCTTTGGTTGTAATAACCAAATTATTAACATAAAGAGAAACAACAGTCCTAATTTTATGCTAAAGTCCTGCCAAAACAACAATGTATCGGTATGAAGCGACTTGTTAATTTGCCAAAATCCTATGGCAAGTCCTATAAGTGTTAATAATTTAACTACTTGGTAAGGCACTTTGAAATACCTATGACCAAGAACATATGCAGCCACGCACATCAGTGCATAAACTATCAGCGTTAACCATGCGCAAGCTAAAAACCCGAACATCGGGATAAAAATTATATTTCCAACAATGGTTATGACGGCGCCACCAATTCCTATCATGGCGCCAATTTTAGTATTGTTTGTTAGGCGATACCATACACTTAAGTTGTAGTATATGCCTAAGAAAAGATTCGCTAAAAGTAAAATAGGTACGATGTACAAGCCATTTTTGTCCTCAAAAAAGGCTTTGTTGTGGATTAGCAAATGTGATAAGTTATCAATGAAATACATGCATGCAATGAAAATAAAACTACACACACCCACAAACCAATACATTAAATCTGCGTATTTTTTGAGACTGTCCTCATCTTCTTTTTGTTTGAAAAAAAAGGGTTCAGCAGCAAATTTATAAGCTTGTACAAACATGGTCATTACCATGGTTAGTTTATAGAATGCACCATAAATTCCATTTTGATAGGAACCAATTTCTTTAGGCAATAAACGCGTCAATAAATTCCTGTCCAACGTCTCATTTACGATGCCAGCCAAACCAACAAAAATAAGTGGCCATGCATAAGCTAACATTTCTTTGAATATTTTTTTATCGAAGGAATAATTAATTTTAAAAGCCAACGGTGAAAGTAAAGCAAATGAAACAATACTTGCTGCTGCATTGGCAATTAATATCAGCGTTACTTGACTATAACCTTTTAAGAATTCGGGCGTGTAAGCAAGGAAAATATAGTTGAGTGTAACGTTCACGCCAATGTTGGCTAATTTAATCAATGCAAATTTGAGAGGCTTTTCTTCCTGACGAAGTTTTGCAAAGGGTAAGAGTGAGAATGTGTCAAAAACTAAAAATATTAAGCAACAATATACAAAATCAACATGACCAGGGAAGCCTAAGAATGCAGCACAGGGTTCGGCAAAAAATAACACAATAACACTAAAAATAGCAGTGCTTGCTAAAATGCTTTTTTGGGCAATGGCATATACTTGATTTGGGACATAACCTTTTCTAATAAAATTAAAATAGGTAGTCTCCATGCCATAAGTTAAAATAATATTTAGAAATGCAATGAAAGCAAAGATGGCTGTCATATCGCCAAATGTGCCAACTGTTTTTAAGTATTGTGTATGCGGAATGACGAGCAAAAAATTGATAAAACGGCCTAACATGGCGCTTAGTCCGTATATGGCTGTTTGAGAAGCTAATTTTTTTACAAAACTCACGCGCTTTTTATTTTTTATGAAGGTTAAATTGATAGCCAATTACGACATTGCCTTGCACAAAACCAAAGTTTTGTCTTGCTCTATCTTTTGAATTGGCCTCAATAACGATGTTTGGCATATCGATAAGACCAGCTTTTAATTCAGCTTGAAAAAAAAAGTGATTGTTAATGCTAATATTAAGGCCTGTTTTAGCTGATACACCAAATCCTGAAATATGCCATTGATCGTTCACTACATTATTTAAAATAACGGCTCTCGTTCTTGGGCATAAAACACCAGCGGCCAAACCATAGGTGCTTTTAATGTATAGTTTTTTATAGTTGTAAACTGGGTCAACACGATTAAGTTCAGCATTCAAATAATACAGTCCATCGGTATGTTCAAATTGCAAAAAATCACCTGCTAATTTTACATCCGTATTGTCATAAGTTCTATCGTAATCTGTGCCAGTGTTTTTTATCACACCAGAAACCTTGGCGACTTGGTCTTGCACCATGACGTATTTCATATGGTCCCAACCCAAAGAAACATTGTATTGATCGCTAATGTAATAACCAAAACGGTAATTGTATTGTGGAATCGTTATTTGATCTATTTTTAAATAAGGATCGCGTGCTAATGGGGATTGTCTGTCTAATGCAATGGCCTTTTTAACTGTAAAATCAAAATTTTCGCCTTTGAATCGGATGTTTGATTTGGTGTAAGTTTCGCGGTTATAACCCCAATAGAAATAAAATTTTCCTTTCATTTTATTTGGGTCGCTTGTACTAGAATTTTGTGCGATTAGTGGTTCTCCTATAAAGATTAAAAGTAAGCTCAACAATATCTGTCTCATTTGAAGGGCCCAAAATTACAGAATTATAACAAAGAGTTTCAATATTATATTTTCGATTACCTTTGCCTTGTGATAATAGATTTAAAAGGAAAAACAGCCTTGGTTTGTGGTAGTTCACAAGGAATTGGCCGTGCAATTGCAAGTGAGATGGCCGATTCGGGCGCAACCATTATTTTGTTAGCAAGAAATGAGGAGAAACTAAATTCGGTGATGTCAACCTTAAGTTCGACCAACGGTCAGACGCATTCGGTTTACACAGCTGATTTTTCAAATACTGAAAATGTATTAGCGGTAGCAAATCAAATTGTTGCAGAACATGCAGTAGATATTCTTGTGAATAATACTGGCGGGCCGGCAGCTGGCAAAGCAATTGATGCCAATACAGTTGAATTTTTGCAAGCCTTTAATACCCACTTAATCAATAACCATCAGCTAGTTCAAGCAGTGGTGCCAGGCATGAAAAGCAGAAATTTTGGAAGAATCATCAATATTATTTCAACTTCGGTTAAAGTTCCATTGCATAATTTAGGTGTTAGTAATACCATTCGCGGTGCGGTGGGCAACTGGTCGAAGACCATGGCAAATGAATTGGCAAGTGCAGGCATTACAGTGAATAATATTCTACCTGGTGCAACAGAAACAGAACGTTTAAGCACCATTATTCAGAATAAATCGAATAAGATGGCCATTGAACAGGATGTTGTAAAAGAGGAAATGTTAAATGAAATTCCAATGCGCAGATTTGGAAAGCCAGAGGAGGTAGCCTATGCTGCTGTTTTTCTTGCATCGGACAAGGCGGCCTACATAACAGGAACCAATACCGTTGTTGACGGAGGAAGAACACCATGTCTGTAAAGGTTTGGATACAAGCAGCGCGACTTAGAACATTGCCTTTAGCAATAGCAGGTGCTATAGCAGGTAATTTAATAGCATATGCTGAGACACACCATTTGAATACAATCATATTTTTAATGAGTGTATTAACGGGCGTATTTCTTCAAATCCTTAGCAACTATGCAAACGATTATGGAGATTATAAGAATGGCGCTGATACGAAAGAAAGAACCGACAGGGTAATGGCTTCTGGTTTAATTTCTGAATCGAAAATGAAAGTCGCTATTGCTATTTTAATTGTGTTTATTTTGATTTTAGGAATCTCACTATTGACTTATAGTATTGGCAAATTTGATTTACAATTTTGGCTCATGTTTGCATTTGGAATTGCAGGCATTGTTGCAGCTTATTTTTATACTGCAGGCAAAAACCCATATGGTTATATTGGTTTGGGTGATTTATCTGTTTTTATCTTCTTTGGTATTTTGGCAGTCATGGGTACATATTATTTGCAAGTACAATCGATTAATTCGAATGTATGGTGGGTGGCCGCTTCAATAGGCTTGCTAAGCGTTGGTGTTTTAAATGTCAACAATATTCGCGACATAGAGAGTGATGCCCAGAAAAAAAAAATTACCATTCCAGTGATGTTGGGTTATAAAAGGGCTATGCGCTACCATGCCTTCCTACTTGTGAATGCAATTCTTTATTTGGTGATTTTTGTTTTTACAACGTATCACCATGCCTTGCAGTTAAGTTTTTTAATTACTACCCCATTATTGGGTAAACACTATTTAAATTTAAGAAGCGCCAGAGGGTTGGGCAGAATGGCCTACAGCCAACAGTTAAAATATTTATCGCTTTACACATTGGTGTTGAGTTTGGTTTTTTGTTTGTCTCAAATAATCGTTTTTTAAGATGGGTTTACAAGCGGCCATTGAAGCACATCAACTGAAATTTAAGAAACCTGCCACTACTAGTCGCGGGGCACTGACAGAGCGTACCATTTATCTGTTATCGATATGGAACAGCGCTAACCCACAGATTAAAGGCATTGGTGAATGTGCTCCCCTCAAGGGCCTAAGTATTGATGATGTGCCGGAATACGAAAGCATGCTTCAGAAATTGGTTAATCAAATTAATAAAAACAAAGCCACAGAGGATTTTAATTTTGATTTGTTTCCTAGTATAAAATTTGGATTAGAAACCGCTTTGCTTGATTTGAAATACGGCGGTAAAAAAATAATTTATCAGAATTTTTATGCCATCGGACGACAAGGTTTACCTATTAATGGCCTTGTCTGGATGGATACCATCGAAGCCATGAAGGACGAGGTGCTCGAAAAAATTGAGAAAGGATTTGAATGCATAAAGTTAAAAATTGGGGCACTTGATTTTGAAAAAGAATGTGGTTTGTTACAGTTTATACGCGAACAAAAAGGCGGTGATAAGTTAATTTTAAGGGTAGATGCCAATGGGGCGTTTACACCAGAAAATGCAATGGAAAAATTAGAAGCCTTAAAGTCATTTAATTTGCATAGCATCGAACAACCTATTAAGAAAGGGCAGTTAAAAGCCATGGCACTTTTATGTGATCAATCGCCGGTGCCCATTGCATTGGACGAAGAATTGATTGGTTATACCAATGAGGAAGACTTTAGACAATTGTTGTCTAAAGTGAAACCACAGTACATTGTTTTGAAACCAAATTTAGTGGGTGGATTTGTACAATGTGAAAAATGGATAAAAGTGGCTGAGGAACTGGGGATTCAATGGTGGGTTACATCGGCTTTAGAAGGTAATATTGGATTAAATGCGATTGCGCAATACACGGCGAATTTTAATCCTAAAGTACATCAAGGGTTAGGGACAGGTCATTTATATGTCAATAATATGCCGCCTTATACGAATATTGAAAATGGTTATCTTTGGCGTGACATGGGGAATGAGGTATCAGATGATTTGGTTTCGCCCGATGCGCAAAATATAGCAGGATAAAATATGAAAAAATTATTTCTTTTAGTAGGCTTGGTTTTACTATTGAACTTCAAAACTGAAGCGCAAAAACGTGGCTGCACCGATGTTTTAGCCAACAATTATGATTCTTCTGCCAAAATTAACGACGGTTCATGTACCTATCCTTCTACTTCGTATTCAACCAAAGTTGTATGCTCTAAATTGAGCGATAGCCTTATTGAAACCAGTGGTTTAATGTATTATAATAATTGGTTTTGGACCTTGAATGACAGTGGCAACGAGCCTGCCATTTATGCATTTGATAGTATCACAGGAGCGATTATTCATCGCACTTTTATAAAGAATAAAACGAATATCGATTGGGAGGAAATGACCCAAGATTCGCAGTATATTTACATAGGGGAATTTGGCAACAACGATGGGACCCGCAAAGATTTAAAAGTGTATCGCATACAAAAATCACAATTGTCTTTTTCTCAAAAAAGTGACTCTGTGAATGCCGATGAGCTTCAGTTTAATTTAGCGGATCAAACCAGTTTTGTTTCGGCCAATCAAAATCACAATTACGATATTGAAGCCATGTGTATTTGGCATGATAGTTTGCATTTGTTTAGCAAAGATTGGGTGGATGGCAAAACAAGACATTATGCGATGCCTAGGGTACCCGGTAATTATAGTTTAATACCAAGAGAAACCCTTGATGCAGGTGGCTTAGTGACCTCGGCTTGTACGAATTCAAAAGGCGATAAAATTATTTTAGGAGGTTATAGTAAGACCGTTGGAGGATGTTTTATGTGGCTTTTATACGATTTTCAAAACGGGTATTTTTTTAGTGGGAATAAACGCAGAATTGATTTGGGAAATGCCTTGTCATTCGGGCAGTTTGAGGCCAGTGCATTTAAAGGACAGCAATTGTATGTTAGCAACGAAAAATATTTTACATCTGCTAGTTTTAGGCGTGTTGAGGTTCAACAATGGTTTGCAGGTTATAGAAAAATTAGTCTCTTGCCACCTAGTAAATTATTAGTTTACCAATGGTGCAATGAATTGGTGATAGAAACTAAAACAGGAACTGGGGTTTTGAAATTGTACAATGCAATAGGAACCTGTGTCATAACGTATAAAATTAACAATGTCTCAACTAATATAGACATTAGCCTTTTGAGCGCAGGCGTTTACACAATCGATGTAAATGGTGTAACGCAAAAGGTACTGATACAGAAATAAGCAGTAATGTTTTAGGTTACATTAATTATTTACTAAAGGCCAAAGAATGTCCTTCACTTTCAGATAACCTTCGCCCATCAAATGCCAGCCATCGTTGCTGTAGTTTTCTTTTAAGTCTCCATTTTCATCTATTAATGGATGGTAGAGGTCGACATAGTGCGCTTTGTGTTTTTGAGCCATTACCAATAAACCAGCATTGAAATCTTCTGGAATCGTTTTGACCTTTTGTCGATGGTATTTAAACACAGGTAACATACTCATTAAATAAAGTTCTGTTTCTGGACAATTTTGGCGTATAAACATAAGGATGTGTTCATAGTTTTGGAGCATTTCCTGCGCTTTAATGCCATGGTCCATATCATTGGTGCCAATTTTTAAGAATATTTTTTTAGGTGC
>CAJBKH010000074.1 GCA_903953615.1 uncultured Bacteroidota bacterium | reverse complement strand
CGGTGATATTTTCGTCGGCAATACCTGTATTATTTAACACATCGCCACCTTTTAATGTAAGCGTTTTATAATTCCCTTTCAAACTGCCATTGCCTTTTTCTGTGCCAATGGCAACGCGTTCGGTATGAAACAAATCAGCCATGGCAGTCATGGCTTTTTGATCGGCCTCAGAAGTACAAGCCGACAAAGTGCTTAATAAAAGAAAGCCAATAGTGTAAATGAAAGTTTTTATCTGCATGGCTGCAAAAGTATCGAATCATAATTTAATTTGGAAGTTACCCAATACTTGAGGAATATTGTTGAATAATCTGACCCCAATGGAACCAATAAATAAATACGAAATAGAACCTCAAAAACCACAACGCCCAGTATTTATTACCGTTTTGTGTATACTCTCCTTTGTAATCAGCGCATTTGCTTTTTATAGCTCTGCGGTTTCCTCAATTCAAGCGAATTTAATGCAAGACTTTTCGAAGTTGGAACACGCCATGGACAGTGCAATTGAATTGAGCACAACAACCAATGACAGCTTTAACTCACAAGAACAAAAGGCCGTACAAGACATGAGCAAAAAAATCATGAAACACACCTTTGGCGGCATGACTGCCAGTAATATTTACAAAGCAGCAATTGCTAATTTATGCTATGGATTGCTTACGCTTGTTGGCGCTTTATTGATGTGGCATTTGCGCAAAATTGGTTATTGGCTTTACCTTGTAGGCATCCTAATTTCAATCGTTGCCCCTGTCGCCATTTATGGTACAGATAATTGGATTGGTTTATTTACCTCTATAGGCATGGGAGTATTGGGTATCACCATGGTGGTACTATTTACAATCAATAAGAAACACTTGGTAAATTAATTTCTGTAAAATATAAAGTCCACATTTTTTAATTACCAAAGTTTATATATTATTGCGTCATGGAAAATAATGTAATCGACAACAGCGAAATGAACTATTCTCAACAGTTACCTAATGCAACTGCTGTATTAGTATTGGGAATATTATCAATTGTATTTTGTATTTGTTATGGAATTGGAATTGTACTTGGAATTATAGCAATAGTCTTGGCCAATAAATCGTTGAAATTATACAATGGTGCACCAACAGCCTACACTGCAGCTTCATATAAAAATTTATCAGCTGGAAGAATTTGTGCGATTATTGGCACTTGCTTATCAAGTTTGTATCTTATTTTTATCATTATTGCCATCGCATACGCTGGTAGCATGGGTGCCTTTGCTCCAATGATGAATGGTATAAAATAAAACAATGCTGAATTGTCCCATTAAACAAAGTTTTGGGATTCCATGTCCTGGTTGTGGTTTACAACGCAGCTTATCTGCGCTGTGGAATGGCAATTTTGTAGCTTCATTAAAACATTATCCAGCCTTATTACCACTTATTCTTTTATTTGCGTACCTTATTTTTCATTTGATTTACAAGTTTAAGAATGGTGCCAATACTTTAAAATGGCTCTTTATATTGAATGTTTGCATCATTTATTTGTCATTCATCTTGTCATTTTTTGAAATCTGGTTTTTCAGAAAATAAAAACGCTAATTCACAGCCTCTCCCCTTTTTTATTCTGTACTTTTAATTAAGTTTGCAAAAAAGAATTAAAGTATGCAAAAAATAAAAGTAGCAAACCCTGTGGTTGAACTTGATGGTGACGAAATGACCCGCATTATCTGGAAATTTATTAAAGACAAATTAATCGTTCCTTATCTAGATTTAGATATTAAATACTATGACTTAGGCATGGAGAGCAGAGACCAAACCAATGATCAAATTACCATTGATGCAGCCGAAGCCATTAAAAAATACAACGTAGGTATTAAATGTGCGACCATCACACCTGATGAGGCCCGCGTTGAAGAATTTAAATTAAAACAAATGTGGAAGAGCCCGAATGGCACTATCCGTAATATTTTAGATGGTACTGTTTTCAGAGAGCCTATCGTTTGTAACAATGTACCACGCTTAGTTCCTAACTGGACTGCACCTATTTGCATTGGCCGTCACGCATTTGGCGATCAATACCGCGCTACCGATTTCGTAACAAAAGGCAAAGGTAAATTAACTGTTAGCTTTACACCAGAAGATGGCAGCCCTGCACAATCTTTCGAAGTTTATAATTTCAAAGGCGATGGCGTTGCATTGGCAATGTACAACACCGACGAATCTATTAAAGGATTTGCGCACTCATGTTTCAACCAAGCATTGGGTAAAAAATGGCCTTTATACCTTTCAACTAAAAACACCATCTTAAAAAAATACGATGGTCGCTTTAAAGATATTTTTGAAGAGATCTACCAAGCAGACTACAAAGCAAAATTCGAAGCGGCAGGTATTGTATACGAGCACCGCTTAATCGATGACATGGTAGCCAGTGCATTAAAATGGAACGGTAATTTTGTATGGGCTTGTAAAAACTACGATGGCGATGTACAATCTGATACGGTTGCACAAGGTTTTGGTTCATTGGGTTTAATGACTTCTGTATTGGTAACGCCCGATGGAACTACAATGGAGGCCGAAGCAGCGCATGGTACTGTAACCCGTCACTTCCGCGATCACCAAGCTGGCAAACCAACATCAACCAATCCAATTGCTTCTATTTTTGCATGGACACGTGGTTTAGAGTTCAGAGGTAAATTAGACAACAACCAAGCATTAATCAATTTCTGCCATACCTTAGAGCAAGTATGTGTTGAGGTAGTAGAAAGTGGTAAAATGACCAAAGACTTAGCGGTTTGTATCCATGGTAAAAAAGTAAGTCATGGCGAACACTATTTATATACTGAAGAGTTCTTAGATGAATTAGACAAAGGGTTGAAAAACCGTTTGGCTGGCAGTGCTAGTTAATTTAAGAAGTACTGATACGAAAAAAGGTGAATAGTAAATATTCACCTTTTTTTATGTTTAAAATCCGTTTTACATCTCGATAATTGGGTTAATATGGCAACATATGTTTTGGAAAACAAAATACTCTTCACTACTTTTTGTTTGGGCAAAAAGTAGTCAAAAAGCCCACCACGCATAGAAAATTTCAACTGGTCTTTGCCGCGCAAGACAACCCTTCATCTCTGACCAATTAAAATTTTTACGCATGCGTGGACCCAGCCCGCAGGTCTACGTTTCCAAACACCTGTTGTTAGATACATTATAGTTTATGCCCTGAAAAAATATTATTTTGATTTTTTACCAATAATTTTGAAGGTAATTGTGTTTGTTACCTCAGTCTTAGTAGAGGCAATTTTTTTTGATATTATTGGATAATTATTTCCTTTACGAAACTAGCAAAATTAATTTAATCCACTAGCGATTAACTGTCCCACCACTTTGGCCATTGCTTTGCCGTTAGTATCCAATGAAGGATTTACTTCAGTAATTTCGAATGCCCCTAGTTTTGGATGGGCCATTAAAGTCTTAATGAGCGTTTCGGCTTGCTCGAATGAGAGTCCATCTGGTGATGTTGTACCTGTACCTGTTGAGATACTTGGGTCTAAAGAATCGGCATCGAAAGAAACATATAATAAATCGCAGTGTACGAGTATAGACAAGGTTTTATTAATAACCTCGGCTATGCCTAGGTTGCGAATATCATTGGGTTCAAAGGTCGTAACGCCTAAACGTTTAATGATTCCCCATTCCTCCTCCTCGGCATCGCGAACCCCTATTAGTACGAGGTCGGCAATATCAAATTTAGGTGAAATTTTATCTGTACCTAAAGTTTTTAATTCATTCCAATAGTAAGCAACCGTTTCAGAAACTGAATTTTTTTCCATTTCAAGGTTATCAATACCCGCCAATGCAGCTAAAGGCATACCATGCATGTTGCCAGAAGGTGTGGTATAAGGAGAGTGTAAATCGGCATGTGCATCAATCCAAATAACACCAATTTTTTTATTGGGATGGGCGTTTTTTAAGCCGCTTAAACCGCCAATGGCATTGCTATGGTCGCCTGATAAAATAATTGGAAAATGTTGCTTATTAACCGTCTGTACAACCTTATCGTTTAAGCTTTGCATGGCTTCAACAATGCCTTCAATGTGTTTACCATAATCGTGCGAAAGATTAACGGTATTGAAAGTGCGGTTATCTAAAACTTCAAATTCATTAATAACAACGCCTAAACTTTCTAATTCATCTTTAACGGCCTGTGGTCCTTGTGCAGCGCCACTTTTACCAGCACCGATATCCGACTGAGACAAAATAAAAATGGGTTGTTTATGGTCACTTAACATAGTTGAGATTCAAATGAATTGCGCTGCGAATTTCGTTGAATAAAGGTAGACTGCCAAATTTTGAAGGTCTATTTGAACGAATTTTAATAGGTTAAATCACAATGGGGTGTAAATCAAAAGTCCCGACTATGTTTGATAGTCGGGACAACTGGAGTATTTTACGAATTAAAATAAAACTTAAAAATAGAAAAGTTAACCTTGAAGGAAGGCCGCTTTTTCGCCTATCATCTTTTTGAGATTAATGAGCGCATAACGCATTCTTCCAAGGGCAGTATTCAAACTGCAATTGGTTAAGTCGGCAATTTCTTTAAAACTTAAATCACCGTAATGTCTTAGAATCAATACCTCTTTTTGTTCTGGAGGTAACTGCTTAATAAGATCTCTCAAAGCATGTTTGTTTTGATTGGTGATGGTTTCGTCTTCAGAGGTTTTCTGAACAAAATTCATGTTGGCGAAGATATCTTCACTTTCGCTAGAAGTAATGGTAGGCATGCGTTTGGTTTTTCTAAAATAATCCATTGCCAAGTTTCTAGCAATACGAATAACCCATGGTAAAAACTTACCGTTTTCCTCATACTTACCCTTTTGCAAGGTGTGGATGACCCTTAAGAAGGTCTCTTGAAAGATGTCTTCTGCAATGTAACGATCATTCACTACTAACTGAATAGCAGTAAATACTTTCGTCTTGTACCTGTTAATAATCATTTCCATACATGCCTCATTGCCAGCCATGTATAATGCAATTAACTCTTCATCATTTGTTTGATGCCTGTTCATACTAAAACCTCCATTTTTTTTAAGTTAAAGGCTGATTTACCTTTCGTAATTTTGGATCTTATAAGCGAATTTGTTTTAGTATATTATTTCTTATAGGCGTTTTGAGATTTTTTATCGAATTATAATGCAATTTAGTATAAATATCTGAACCTGCAAAATTTTTTTACAAAAAAAAGCATTCTCAAAAGAATCAAAGTTGTGCTTTCGCTTTATTTATTGGGCTTCTACTATATAAAATTCTCTTTGTTTCAATTCATGCATCCAACTCAACAAACTAAAAAACAAAAAGAACTCGCCAATGATCAACACATTGAGGTTCTCCAAAAAATACATACCTGCCCTACCGATTAAAGCTTCGTTCGACAGACACAAAGCTAAGGCAGCCATTACAAAAAGATAAGTGGTGCGCTTCGATGCGCCTTGCACAGCAATGGCTTGGCACAAAATAAAGAAAGCTGGCAAGCCGTAAATATAATTGGCTTTCCAAGAAATAGGCACAATTATAGGAATGAATACCAACACCAAAATACAAGTGTGAATTACAAGTTTTGTAGGCGCCTTAACAATTAAAGCATAAAACA
The DNA here is from genome assembly GCA_903953615.1 of uncultured Bacteroidota bacterium. Taxonomy (GTDB): domain Bacteria; phylum Bacteroidota; class Bacteroidia; order NS11-12g; family UBA955; genus JABMMZ01. The sequence continues at coordinate 3,757 of CAJBKH010000074.1, read as the reverse complement.
GACTTAAGTATACAAGGCCACAAGTTGCAATTACAGCTAATTGTATCTTATGAATACTAGAAGCTTCTAAATTGGTTATGGGATTGAATTGGTTGACTGTAATATTTTCATTGGAGAACAAACGGGTAAGACCCGAAATAAGCGACTGGTTGCGGTGTTCGATGGTATGCTTGGCCGATGCAATTTTATGGTACCAAGTTTGAAAATACGCGTGACTTAAATCGATGCCAAATACAATGTAACACAAGGCAAAGCTAAATCCTAACCCCAATAGTATCCATAACAATAAGCGCCACTTTCTAAAGACTAGTAAAACTGGAAGTAACATTATGTTGTATACTTTGGCACCAATGGAAAGACCTAATAAAATAGCTGCCAAGGTATATTTCTTTGTTTGCAATGCATTTAATACATATAGACAGGCTGCCAACATTACAATATTGATTTGCATGTAAATTAAATTGTCCATGAAAGCGCGACAGGAAATAAACAAGGCCAATAAGTAATAAGGCTTTATTAAATAGGTTTTGAACAAGCTGCCGTAGGTTAACTTTTGTTGCTCTAATAATTCAATGCTACTTTTAATGACATAGAAATAGCAAAAGAACATAAAGCAAATCCAAAGTATGCGCACCAAAACAAAACTCCAAGCATTGACAATGGCCAATGGCACCGCCATGATACTAAAGGCAGGTGGCCAGGTATTAAACATATCACTGAAAATATCGCCTTTACTTAACACCAAATCGCCTGCATTGGTATACCCAATAAAATCGCCATTCTCCCCTACTTTGGCAAAGGCAAAAGCAGTTAATAACAACAAAATAAGGTACAGTAGGTATTGGTATTTTTTCGACTTGGTTTCAGACATCTTTAAGTGTGTCCAAATATAAAGGAATTATGAAAACAATTGCTACTATTACCCTGGTCGAAGGTAAAAGCCACAGATGCACAGATTATTTAGCAATGGGTAGAGGGATTTTAAAGCTAACGAAAAACTACAATTGAATAAAGTTAATCTATACAAACCTTAGTCATGCTGTCCCGATAGCCATCGGGAGTCGAAGCGCTAGTAGGTCCGCCCTTTATACACTAAAGCTTTTGGGTGTGTCCATGGTTTATGGCTTCGGAACACTTCGTCCATACATTCGACTCCCGATAGCTATCGGGACAGTAGGACGAAGTGCATAGCTAACGAAGAAAGTACTTAAGACAATATTTAGGCTTAAAAAACTTCAGTTAGGCTTTACTGATAGCTATCGGAACTGTGGCTAATTCACCCTAAGCCCTTGCACTTAGAACTCATAAGCCCCTATATCTGGATTGGCATCGCGCGATTTTTCTTCTAGGTCGGCATTAACGCCAGTGGCCGCTAAGCCTGCATTAATTGGCAGAGAAGCTGCTATTAATTTTAAATTGTTGCCTGGGGCATCTACAAAAATTTTTGAATAATTAACCGTTGGAAAAATATTATCTACGCCAAAAGGGTTCTTAGATTTGATTAAACATTTCTGAATAATATTAGGGGTGGCGGGTGCACTTAAATCGAAACCCATTTCACTTTCATTCGGTCCGTAGAAAATGCAATTCACAAAAGTATAACCAATAGGGTAAGTGCGAATCACCACTTTATCGTCGTTGCGCTCCTGATTGCTGATGTAAAAATGAGGATCTCTTCCACCCGATGTCACGTTGTTCATAGAACAAAAATTAAAATTGTAACGCCCACCGTATTGCGCATAAAAATTAAAAATACCACAATTGCTCACCACTGTATTAATGGCAGTAATGTCGCCAGTGCGGCCCCAAATACCAACACCCGACATGTTTTTAATAATACTATTTTGAATTAATAATTTAGGATTGGCATTGTTCGAAAGCGAATCGACTCTTACACCATAAGCAGCATTTTTAATAATGCAATGGGTAAGCACATTATCTAAACTGGTTTTATAAAAACCGATGCCTTGCCATTGACCGGGCGTATTCGCATAATTATTATCTAAGCGGTCGCCTTCGAAAATAACAGGATTGGCTAAAGTACCATTGACTTTCAAAGTGCCTAATATATTAAGGGCGTGGTAACCAAATTTTTTGTTGTTACTATCTACTAAAAATGAATTGGTACTGCTGTAGACATGCACACCTGGCCCTATTAGCAGCGACTTGCCAACATCCACAAAACAGGTATTTACAATCACATAAGGTTTATCTGTAAGGGTCCAATTGGTGGTGCTATTATCAAGTACAGTATCTCTAAAATAATAGGCATCCCAACCATAGGCGGCTAGTTCAACATATTGGCGATTGCCATTGGTTTCGAATTCTATGCGATCGCGCACAATAGCTGGTTGTGTTAAATTATTAGGTTCTAGGGTGGCTTCAACAAATACCCAAGCACTGTCTTTTGGTAAAATCTCTAATGTATTGGTTGCCCCACTTTTGCCATCCACATTGATTCTATAAGGAGAATTAACGCCCCCTAACAATTGCACATTCACATTCACAGATTCTTTGTAGGGGTTGCGCACCATGAAACGTTTATTGATAGAGCGCGGATAACTGCTGCCAGGCAAACGGGTAAACACAGTATCGAAATACACAGTATCGGCACTAAACCCAAGGGTACCTGCTCCTTTCAGAATGTTTTGGTCTTTGCGACAAGCACCCAAGCATACAAGAATGGTACAAATAGTGATAAAACTTTTAAACGGCATAGAGATGAAGGAACAAAAATAAAGAATTGTTTTTATAGTAGGCATAACAAAAGGAATTGAAAAATATTGTGTAAAACCTCAATAATTATAAATGAATGACAATTCATAGAATGAATATTTTACATTACTTATAACTTAGTAGTTATAACGCGAAAACTATTTCAAGTAATTTCAAAACTATTTTTGCTTTTTATTGTCATATTAGATGTGACGTTAGCAATTATATATACCCTTGTAACACTTGCAGGCTTTTCAATTATGGAAGCCACCGCTTGGTTTTCTCACAAATACATCATGCATGGCTTTATGTGGCGTTGGCATAAAAGTCACCATGAACCACGCGAAGGCACTTTCGAAAAAAACGATTTGTTCGGTTTGGTCTTTGCTGTTATATCTGCTGCCTTCATCATACTAGGTACACTGCATGGTATCGATTGGCGTTTCTTTTTTGGCATTGGTATTTTTTTATATGGCGTGGCTTATTTTTTAGTGCACGATGTATTCGTTCACCAGCGCCTGCCCCTACTCAAAAAAACGAACACCACCTATTTTCAAGCCATGCGCTTTGCCCACAAAGTGCACCATAAAGTAAGCACCAAAGAAGGTGCAGAAGCCTTTGGGTTTTTATTTGTGAGTAAAAAATATTTGGATAAATACCGTCAGAGAAAATAATGCAAAAGAAAGTAGTGGTAATTGGTAGCGGATTTGCAGGCCTTAGTGCTGCAGCGCTGTTAGCCCAACAAGGACATCAAGTAACCTTATTAGAAAAGAACAACCAAACGGGTGGCCGCGCCCGCACTTGGGAAAGCAATGGTTTTACATTTGATATGGGTCCTAGTTGGTATTGGATGCCAGATGTATTCGAAAATTATTACGCTTTGTTTGGCCATAAAGTAAGCGACTTTTATACCCTTAATCGCCTCGACCCAGCCTATCGCATTTATTTCACCAACAACGAAACCATCGATGTACCCGCGAGTCTAGAAGCCCTCAAAGCTGAATTCGAAAAAAGAGAAAAAGGCAGTGGCGAAGCATTGGCG
>CAJBKH010000073.1 GCA_903953615.1 uncultured Bacteroidota bacterium | reverse complement strand
AATAAACGCGTTTACATGAAACGCTACCAAGAGCTATTGGGAAAGGTAAAAAAGATAGAAGATATTTTAGCGATAGATGAAAACATCCGCACCCTGCAAGAATAAATTGAAAGCTCCGAAGGCCGACTCAAATATTTAAACGACCAAGTGGCTTTTAGCACACTGAATGTGACACTTTTTAAAACCAAAGATTTTATCTATAAACCCCAAGAACAAGATAAATTTACCGAGCGCGTAAAAAGTGCCTTTAGCAATGGCTGGTCTATGCTTGTTAATTTGATCATTGGATTATTCGGCATTTGGCCTTGGTTAATCCTATTTTATATTGCCTATCGCATCATTAAAAAATTAATTAAAAACAAACCAACTGCTAAATAAAATGGAAGCGAAACCTATTTCCGCATTTAAATTACTACAACTCGTAATTGCCTTACTCGTTTTATCAATGCTAATTTTCTTTCTGTTATTATACTCTAATGGCAGTTTTACCGACTTGGTTTTCTTCAGCAGTCTCCCTGTTATTGCAGCTTTTGTTATGGCCATAATTGGATTCATGAAGGGCCTGCGTTATAAAGCCACACAGACCAACGACCAACGCAATAATACCTTCGCTATGATTGGTCATCTTATTTTTATTTTAGGCATTTGTACCGCTTTGGTTATAGCAGGAATGGAACTCACTAATTTTTTGTAAAATGGATCAACAATCTCCACCCATCCGACTCTCCAACCCTTGCCCCATGTTGCTTGCAAGAATGTAGAACGAGGGACCTGACTATTATTGCAAATCGTGTTCTAAAGTGGTGATAGACTATAGCGATAAATCAATTGAAGAAATTATTGCGACATTTCAACCTAGCACTTGCGGTATATTTAATCCAAAACACGTGCAGCCAAATCCTAGTATGCCTTATCAAAGACGCTTTCTTTTTTATGGCTTAACCTTACTATCATTTTTCGGATTCAATGTAAAACCTTTGCAGTCGCAAACCTCCGCCACTAAAAAAGATTCTACCAGTATTTATTTTACACCAAAGGCTGTTGTAATCAGTGATTCGGATACTGTTAAATCAAATACAACTGCCAATACAAAAAAGAAGGATGTAAGAAGGCGTAACAAAAGAAGGGGTATCTTTCATCATAGGAAAAGATTGATGGGCTGTCCCGACTTTTAAGCTATTCAATAACTTCTTAAATCAATTTCCTCAATCATAACAATTGCTTCATCTTTTACATTTGGCAATCATGTAAAATAAAATGTACTTTTGCCCATATGTTTAATGCTATCAAAAAACAAATTCCAAATTTATTCACCCTTGGGAATTTAAGTTGTGGTGTATTCGCCATTATTCTGATTTCTGACAGTCAGTTTGAAAAAGCTGCGTGGTTAATTCTTTTGGCAACGTTGCTCGATTTTTGTGATGGTCTTATTGCTCGTTTTTTAAAGGTTAGTAGCGAGCAAGGTAAACAATTAGATTCACTTTCCGACTTAGTGACCTTTGGTGTTGCGCCTGCTATTATGCTCTATGTTTTTGGCATTCACAACCATTTAGGATACGAAAAATTTGCCTTTATTTTATTGGCAGCGCTATCCTCCTACCGACTTGCTAAATACAATTTAGACACACGCCAAACCACCTCTTTTATAGGTGTTCCAACGCCCATAACAGGCATAATGGTAGCATCATGGGCCTTCATTAGGGTAAGTCATCCAGCAGTTTTCGAAAGCATTTTTGCCAATGGGTTAAATTTTGTTTTATTCTGTGTAACAATCTCCATCCTCCTAGTGCTTGAAATTCCGTTACCTGCTTTGAAACTAAAAAAAGGAAAGCTTAAGGACTATTGGCAACAAATAATGTTATTAAGCTTTACAATTATTACTGTATCTATATTTCATTGGTTTGCTGTGCCAATCATTTATTGTTTTTATGTTTTGTCTTCAGTAATCATTAATTTTGCAACAAATAAGAAAAAATGAAATTTTTAGTAGAAATCGATATCATGCCACGTAAAGAATTGTTGGATCCACAAGGTAAAGCTGTTACCAATGGTTTACACAATATAGGTTTTACCAGTTTAGACAATGTAAGAGTTGGCAAACACATTAATTACGAAGTTGAGGCCGAGAGTGAAAATGCAGCCAAAGAGCAAGCAGAAAATGCTTGTAAAAAATTGTTGGCTAATTTGGTAATGGAAAGTTACCACATTCATATTTCTGCTATTTAATTTAGTATGGTAGATATTGCAATAATCGGTGGCGGTGCGGCCGGTTTCTTTGCAGCTATTAATATTAAAATCAAACACCCTACCAAGCGGGTGCTTATTTTAGAAAAAACAAAAACTGTTTTAGGCAAGGTGCGCATCAGTGGCGGTGGTCGCTGCAACGTTACACATGCCTGTTTCTCTCCCAAAGATTTAATCGCCTTTTACCCGCGTGGCAGTAAGGAGTTACTTAGCATCTTCAATCAGTTTGCGCCCTTGGATACCATCCAATGGTTCAAAGAAAAAGGCGTTGAATTAAAGACCGAAAGCGATGGCAGAATGTTTCCAACAACCGATAATTCTGAAACCATTGTCAATTGTTTTATGAATGAATGCGAAAAACACCAAATTCAAATTAAAACCAATTACCCTGTTCAAACCATTGAGAAAAGCAATGATGGCTTTTTAATTCATGGCGAAACAGATACCATTTCTGCCAAGCAAATTGTAATAGCAACGGGTAGTAGTAATTATTTCTGGCAAATGCTCAAAACCTTTGGCCATACTTTAATTGCACCTGTTCCATCGCTGTTTACGTTTAACATACAACATCCCATGATTCAACAATTGCAAGGTGTTACCATACCCAATGTTTCGGTAAAATTGCAAATAGAAAAAACACTGATTAAAAAACTGGGCTTAAATGCTGCTTCACTCGAACAAAAGGGTGCCTTGTTGTTCACCCATTGGGGCCTTAGTGGACCAGCCATCCTCAAACTATCTGCAGTTGGTGCGCGCTTATTAAACCATCAAAACTATGAATTTGAAATTGCTTTAAATTTTTGTGACGAGGCGAAAGAAGAAACGGTGCTCAATGTGTTGAACGAGCAAAAAAAACTTAATCCTAAAAAACAAGTAAGCACAACTGCACTTTATAACTTACCTAACCGCTTTTGGCAATCATTGGTGCAAACAGCCATTAGCAACGAAACGGTTACATGGGCTGATATTTCTAAAAAAGACTTACAACAATTGTGCTTGGCATTAACAGCCTTTCAATTGAATGTAAAAGGCAAAAGCACTTTTAAAGATGAATTTGTAACTGCTGGCGGTATCGACTTAAAAGAAATAGATTTTAAAACCATGCAAAGCAAATTGGTACCTAGTTTATATTTTGCAGGCGAAGTATTGAATATCGATGCCTTAACTGGAGGCTTTAATTTCCAGGCCGCATGGAGCGAGGCGTGGGTGCTGGCGGAGCATATGGCAGATTAGCCACAGATGCACAGATTAATTGATTTAAATAAGGTTCCAATCCTCTGGAAGTAAGATATTATCTGTGCTGTTTTCTTACAATTCTAATCTGTGAATCTGTAGCGAAATAAAAAATTTTGAACCATAAAAAACCCCGCAGTGTAAGTGCGGGGTTGATACTATTTAATAGGCTTGTTGCACTATTTTTTGTTTGTATTTTATTAATTGCGCTTTCAAGGAATCCTCGGCCTTATCGAGTGCAATTTCAAAAGTGCGATCTTGCTCTTCTACGAAGAGAATGGCGTTCGACACATTCATTTTTATCTCTAATATTTTATTCACTTTGTCGTCGGTTTTCTGAACCTTGAGGTATACAGAAGCATCGATAATTTTATCATAAAAGTGTTCAAGCTTTGTGAGTTTAGTTTCAATTAAATCAAGCAGTTTTTTATCTGCTTTAAAGTTGGTGTTTTGAAATACGATTTCCATGTGGTAATTATTTTTTTTGTTGTTTTATTGTTGTGTGTTCCTTTATCTGATTTAACTATTAAATCGGATAGTTTTCCCGGAACAAGGAAATGTAACGTCATCTCATCGTGTTTGTAGAGCAAGCTGTTTTGTAATAAAAGGGGTTAAGGTTAGGGTAATAGTTTTTACAAATTTTGTATAAAGAGGATGTGTTAAAATTTGCATGATAAATTAAATGTTAAGTTTATCTTATTTCAAAAATAGAACACTCAATCGATGATTCAAAACAATTTCAATAAAAGTTTTTCTTTTAAGTGTGGTTCAAAAATCATTCCGAACTCCTGAAAATGAATTCCTTAAAGTTGATATTTGGGGAAAAAAAATGCAAGATGATATAAATCAATTCGCTTATTTTTTACCCCTTCCCTTTTGGATGGGCTTTGTTGTATACCTCTTTTAATCGTTCGATACTGTTATGGGTGTAGATTTGAGTAGCTGATAAATTAGCATGTCCTAAGAGCTCTTTAATAGCGTTAAGGTCGCTACCACTGTTGAGCATATGCGTCGCAAAGGTATGGCGCAGTATGTGCGGACTCTTTTTCTTCAAAGTGGTATACTGGCTTAGCAAATGCTTTACAACACGGTACACATAATTGGGATACAGCTGTTCACCTTTGGCTGTATTGAACACCCATTCGCTTTGAGGGTTTAAACTAAGGTAAGGATGAAGAATAGAACTGAGTTCTTCGGTGATAGGAATAATGCGCTCTTTATTTCTTTTCCCTAAAACCTTTATGGTGCCATTGGCAATATCAACATTGCGTTTCTTTAAGTTGATTAGCTCACTTAAACGCACCCCTGTTTGGTAGAGTGTTGAAACAATGGCATTGGCTTGGGTCATTTCTGAATCATCATCTGAAGCTACTACGTTCATGCCTTCCTTTTCAAATATCTCTTCGGTTTTAGATTCATTGATGAAGGTTGGCAATTTCTTAGACATCTTTGGCGATGTAACCTTCAGCATAGGGTTCCCTTCCACCAATTGATGCCTAAGCAGGTATTTATAATACGTTTTGAGGGCAGATATTTTGCGGTTCACCGAGCTGGCATTCATTTTATCGGCCATTAAGCTAGCCAACCAACTTTTAAGATGCAAATGTTTGATCGACTGCACATCGGTGATACCCAATTCAGATTCAAGGTAATTGAAACACTGCCTCAAATCGTTGAGATAGGCGGTGCTGGTATGCCGCGATACTTTTTTTTCAGAAACCAGATAGGTTTCAAATTGCGATATAAAAAAAACGTCCGACAATTTTGAATTATCGGACGCTAATATAATATTTTTTATGATTTATTGAGCTGCTTCGTTTTGTACAAACTGACGGTATGCTGCTTTTCTAACTTCCATTCTACGTGTGATAGATGGTTTTTCGAAAGCCTGACGAGATCTTAGCTCTTTCATGATGCCAATTTTTTCAAACTTCTTTTTGTACTTTTTTAAAGACTTGTCTAAGTTTTCGTTGTCTTTTACACTAATATAAATCATGTTACTTTT
>CAJBKH010000072.1 GCA_903953615.1 uncultured Bacteroidota bacterium | reverse complement strand
CATTAGAAAATGCAGATGCCTTGGTAATTGTTACCGAGTGGCCTGAGTTCCGTTCACCAGATTTTAACCAAGTTGCTGGTCAATTAAATCAGAAAGCTATTTTCGATGGACGAAATATATATGAGCCTTCAGAAATGAAAACATTGGGTTATCATTATGAGTGCATTGGAAGAGAAATAGTTAAATAAAGACATGACACAAAAAAGAGTATTAATAACAGGTGCAGCAGGCTTTTTAGGCTCTCACCTTTGCGATAGATTTATAAAAGAAGGTTACCACGTCATTGGCATGGATAATTTAATCACAGGTGATTTACACAACATCGAACACTTATTTAAATTAGAACATTTCGAATTCTATCACCACGATGTTTCAAAATTTGTGCATGTGCCTGGGAAATTAGATTATATCTTGCATTTTGCATCGCCAGCCAGTCCAATTGATTATTTAAAAATCCCGATTCAAACTTTGAAAGTTGGTTCCTTGGGTATTCATAATTTATTGGGTTTAGCAAAGCAAAAAAGTGCACGTTTATTAATTGCATCTACTAGCGAGGTGTATGGCGACCCACAAGTACATCCACAAACCGAAGATTATTGGGGCAATGTGAATCCTGTTGGTCCGCGTGGTGTTTACGATGAGGCCAAGCGTTTTCAAGAGGCCATGACCATGGCTTATCATACTTATCATGGTTTAGAAACCAGAATTGTAAGAATCTTTAATACCTATGGTCCGCGTATGCGACTGAATGACGGCAGAGTATTGCCTGCATTTATCGGTCAGGCTTTAAGAGGCGAAGACCTAACCGCATTTGGCGATGGCAGTCAAACACGCTCATTCTGTTATGTAGATGATTTGGTTGAGGGTATTTATAGATTGTTGTTAAGTGATTGTGCTGATCCGGTAAACATTGGTAATCCCGATGAAATTACAATTAAAGATTTTGCAGAAGAGATTATTAAATTAACTGGTACCGATCAAAAGATTATCTTTAAACCATTGCCTACCGATGATCCGAAACAAAGACAACCAGACATTACCAAAGCAAGAGCTATCTTGGGTTGGGAGCCAAAGGTAAGTCGTGCCGAGGGATTAAAAATTACCTATGAGTATTTTAAATCTTTGAGCAAAGAGAAGCTTTACGAAGATCCTTTGGGACGAGAGTTTACTAAGAAATAAACTAAATTTAGGATGGTTAGGATAAGCCTGAAGCATTGGGCTTATTTGTCTACTATAATATTTATTATTGCTACGCATTGAAAGAACCTACCATCAAAATATGTCATCTTAGTTCAGTGCATTTTGCACTTGATACACGGATTTTTTACCGTATGTGTCAAGCTTTAAAGACGCAGTATGATGTAACCTTAATAGGTGTGCATCCTAAAAAAGAGACATATAAAGGCATTCTAATTATTCCATTCAAGCGCTTTCACAACCGACAATTGCGGGTATTGGTAGGGTGGTTGCTCATGTTTTTTAAAGCCATGAAGGTGAATGCGCGTGTTTACCATTTGCACGATCCAGAATTAATACCTTGTGGTTTGTTGTTGCGCCTAATGGGCAAGCAAGTGATATGGGATGTGCATGAGAACATTGCTGAAGATATTTTCGATAAGCCATGGATCAAACACCAAAAGAGAGCCTATACCACTTTTCATTTTTTTGAAAAGTTAGCTTGTCAATATTTTTATATTGTATTGGCCGAAAAATCTTACGAGAAGCGCTACAAGCAGCTGGCCAAGCGCTGTAGTACAGTGCAGAATTTTTGCGATATTGATTTTTTTAAACCCTATGAGCAAGCGCATTTTCAAAATTTGAAGTCTGTCTTTTATATTGGTATTGTATTAGAGAACAGGGGAATCTTGCAAATCATTGAGGCCTTACATTTATTAAAATTAAAAGGCGAAGTATATGATTTTCATTGTGTTGGCGAATTGTATACCGATTTAGAGAACAAAATGAAGGCCTTGCCTTATTACAAAGAGGTGGAGGCTCAGTTGCATTTTCATGGGCGATTGTCTTTAGAGGAGGGGTATCAGTACGCAAAGCATTGCAGTATGGGCTTATGCATCATTTGGCCTATGAAAAATTCCATTGAAAGTTACCCTACTAAATTGTTTGAATATATGGCCATTGGTTTGCCAGTAATTACCTCCAATTTTCCACTTTATAGGTCGGTAATTGAGCAAAATAATTCGGGTCAATGTATCGACCCTTTTTCGGCAATTGCGCTAGCTGATGCCATTGAAAGTATGCACAGGGATGTCGAAAAAAGTGAACAGTTGGCCCAAAACGGAAAATTAGCCGTAAAAAAATATTACAATTGGGAGACAGAGAAGATAGTGTTAGCAAGGGTTTACGAAGAACTGCTAGTCACTGTTAAATAAAAAGTGGAATACTGTTTGGTATTTCAATAAGGATTATCTAATTTTGCAACCCTTAATTTTTTCAACATAATAAAGTCGTGGATTCAATAAGTTACAAAACCGTTTATGCTAATAAAGCAACCATTCAGAAGAATTGGTATGTAGTTGATGCAAGTGATAAAATACTTGGTCGTTTATCAACTCAGATAGCTGCAGCCTTGATTGGCAAAAATAAAACTGATTATACCCCAAACTCCGACAACGGGGATTGCGTAATCGTTATCAATGCAGGAAAGGTAAAACTTTCTGGAAGCAAATTAGCAACCAAAGAATACATCACTTACTCTGGTTTTCCAGGTGGGCAGAAAAGAATCACTGCGGGCGACCTAGTGAACAAGAAGCCAATTAAGTTGATCGAAGAAGCTGTGAAAGGCATGTTGCCGAAAAACAAATTGGGTAGTAGAATGTATACCAACCTGTTTGTTTATGAAGGCGATACCCATCCGCACGAAGCACAACAACCGAAACCATTAAAAATTAAATTATAATCCATACAAAATAACATGGAAGTTACAAATACATCAGGTAGAAGAAAAACATCAATTGCTCGTATTTATATGACACCAGGGACTGGTGCCATTATGATTAACAATAAATCATACGATGCCTATTTCACTACAATTGTAAACCAATTCAAAGTAATGCAACCATTACAAGTTACCAACAACGTTGGTAAATTTGACATTAAAATTAATGTTGATGGTGGTGGTGTTACCGGTCAAGCTGAAGCAATTCGTTTGGCTATTTCTAAATCGCTTTGCGAAATTAACGTAGAAAACCGTTTGGCTTTAAAACCATTGGGTTTGTTAACAAGAGATGACAGAATGGTTGAGAGAAAGAAACCGGGTCAAAAGAAAGCAAGAAAAAGATTTCAATTCAGCAAACGTTAATATTTATTACAAATGTCTTCAGTATCACAAGAACAATTATTGGAAGCGGGTTGTCATTTCGGACACCTTACCCGCAAATGGAATCCCAAAATGGCACCATACATTTTTATGGAGCAAGATGGAATTCATATCATAGATTTACACAAAACTGCTGTTAAATTAGAAGAAGCAGGCGCTGCCGTTAAAAGCATGGTTAAATCTGGTCGCAAAATTTTATTTGTAGCCACCAAAAAACAAGCAAAAGATATCATTAAGGAAGCTGCTGCTCAAACTGCCATGCCGTTCGCGGTTGAAAGATGGTTGGGCGGTATGTTAACCAACTTTGCTACTGTGCGTAAGTCAATCAAAAAAATGCAAACCATTGATAAAATGGCTGTAGATGGTACTTATGCCAATATCAATAAAAAAGAGAAATTAATGTTAGAGCGTGAAAAAGCGAAATTAACTAAAGTATTAGGTGGTATTGCTGACATGTCACGTTTGCCATCTGCTTTGTTTATCGTTGACGTAAAACGTGAACACTTAGCAGTAGCAGAAGCTATGAAATTAAACATGCCAACAATTGCCATGGTTGATACCAATAGCGATCCTACTAACATCGATTTCCCAATTCCATGTAACGACGATTCTTCAAAATCAATCAAATTTATTGTTGATTATATCGTTGCTGCTATCGAAGAAGGTATGGCTGAAAGAAAGAAAGACAAAGATTCTGCTGAGATTGAAAAATCAAAATCAGAAAAAGAAAGTGCAGAAGCTTAATTTATAAAAAGGAGAGATGAGTAATATGTCAACAATAAGTGCAGCAGATGTAAACAAATTGCGTCAAATGACCGGAGCAGGTATGATGGATTGTAAAAAAGCCCTTACCGAAAGCAATGGTGACTTTGATGCAGCGATTGATTTCTTAAGAAAAAAAGGACAAAAAATTTCTTTGAACCGTGCCGATAGAGCCGCTAAAGAAGGTGCAGTAATTGCATTGACTTCAGAGGATAAAAAAACAGGTATTGTCATAGAATTAAATTGCGAAACAGATTTCGTTGCTAAAACCGACGATTTCTTAAAAGCAGCTAATGATATCGCTCAGTTTGCAGTGAATGCAAAACCAGCAAATCTTGAGGCTTTAAAAGCATCTTCAATTAATGGTGTTGCTATAGAACAATCATTAATCGACTTGATGGGTAAAACTGGAGAGAAGTTAGAAGTTTCTAAATACGAAATCATCAATGGTGAAAACGTAGTAGCTTATATCCACGCTGGTAACAGAATGGGTGTATTGGTAGAAATGAACAACGCCCCTAGCGATGCAAACATTGCAGCTGGTAAAGATACTGCAATGCAAATTGCAGCAATGAACCCAATTGCTTTGAACGAAAGTGATGTTGCTCCTGAAACCGTTGCTAGAGAAATTGAAGTAGGAAAAGAGCAAGCGATTGCAGAAGGCAAACCAGCAGAAATGGCTGAGAAAATTGCAATGGGTCGTTTGAATAAATTCTACAAAGAATACACTTTAATGAACCAAGAGTTCGTAAAAGATGGTTCTAAAACCATTGCTAAAATGCTTACTGATACAGAAGCAGGTCTTGTAGTGAAAAGCTTTAAAAGAGTTGCTTTAGGCGCTTAATTTAAATTTAAGTTATATTTTAAAATCCCATCAGCCTAGGTTGATGGGATTTTTTTTTGTGCATTATTTATGCTGCATCCATAGCTTCAAGAATTTATCGTACACCTCGAAGTAGGGGTTTTTTAAATTGGTGTTTTGATACACCATTTCTTTTTGTATTAAAGCTTCTAAGCTTCGTTTAACGTTGGCTGGGGTGCCCAGTTGATGGCGGTAGATAAATTGTTGGGCATAGGGCTTGTCAACGGTGCCTTCGAGGGCAATGGCGCGCAGCAGTTGCCATTGGGCCGCGGTAAGCAATTGACGGTACTGGTAATAGGTGCCTTCGTTTTGTGAAAGTATTTTATTCAAGGCCTGGTAGACATGTTCCAATTCAATGTTTTTAATATG
>CAJBKH010000071.1 GCA_903953615.1 uncultured Bacteroidota bacterium | reverse complement strand
CGCCAATGGCAATGTGCATAACACGCACCCTTTTTAATTCGCTTACTTTGTATCCCAGAACTTCGCACATGCGTCTAATTTGTCTGTTGAGACCTTGGGTAAGGATGATCTTAAATTTCTTACTACCGAGTGATTTTACAATACAAGAATGGGTAACAGTATCTAAGATAGAAACCCCTTCCGCCATTTTGATCACGAACTCAGGTGTAACGGGTTTATCAACTGTAACAATGTATTCTTTCTCGTGTTCGTTGCCGGCCCTTAAAATTTTATTGACGATGTCCCCATCATCGGTGAGTAATATCAAGCCTTCAGAGTCTTTGTCTAAACGACCGATGGGAAAAATTCTTTTGTTGTGGTTGATGTATGCGGTGATACTGGTTTTATCCTTCTCGTCGGTAGTAGAGGTAATGCCTTTTGGTTTATTAAAAGCGATATACAGCGACTCTGTTTTTTTGTTTTTAACGATTTCATCATCCACGGCCACTTTATCGTTCTCCCCTACGCGGCTGGTAGGTTTGGCGAGTTTACCATTAATGGTTACCCGTTCTTGTTCTACCAAAATATCGGCTTCTCTTCGCGAGCAAAAACCAGTAGAACTGATGAATTTATTAATTTGTATCCCTTGCGTTTCCATCTGGGTGCAAATATACGATTATATATCGAGAGCATAAATGCGTTGGTAATTAAGGTGAATGGGCGTATTTAAATTTTAATTATGCTTTTAAATAAATATCTTTGCCGCCTCATGAACCATAATAATTTTTGTAAACAAAAATTACACTGTTCATGATAACTGCTCGCACGAAGTGGCCCGCAATGCTTGCGGTCCCCATCTGCGATCATTAAAAGGAGAGTTGTCCGAGTGGCTTAAGGAGCACGCTTGGAAAGCGTGTATATCGCAAGGTATCGAGAGTTCGAATCTCTCACTCTCCGCCAATTGAACAATGGCCTTCCGCGATAGCGGAAGGCCATTTATTTTTTCAGCTGGTCGCATCGAATGGCCCCATTCGAATGCGGACAGATGGAAAAATAAATGGTTAAAAAATTCTTTAGAATTTTTTAACCATTGTTCAATTGAAGCCTCCCCCTCAGAGATCACGCAGTACTCTCTCACCACCTTTTTAAAAATCACCAAGTAAAAATTTCATTCACACTGTTTCTAAATATAGAAACTTTACTTATCTTTGTAATACTAAACTAAGACTATTGCATATGAGATATTTTGAGACAAGGTTTATGGAAGAGGCGGACGCTTTTATAGCGACACTTGATACAAAGACCATCAAAAAAATATTTTACAATATTGACCTTGCTGAACAAACAAATGACCCTAAATTATTCAAAAAACTGAACCATCACATTTGGGAGTTCCGAACAAAATACCTAGGACTGCAAATCAGACTGCTAGCTTTTTGGGACAAGTCTGACAACAAGGAAACACTGGTAATTGCAACCCATGGTTTTATAAAAAAAGTTGACAAAGTACCAGCAAATGAAATTAACCGAGCAGAAAAATTGAGAGATAAATACTTACTAAATAACAACAAACAATAACAAATGGCAAAGAAGGAATTAAAGTCCGACAGTAACAGAACCTTTTCGCTTACCGAAATGAAAGATAAGTATATCGGTAAAGTCGGAACGACCGATCGCGACGAATATGAATACGAATTACGCATGGATGTATTGGGCAAGATGATTAAATCTGCTAGACAAGAACGTCACCTAACACAAGAAGAACTTGGCAAACTGATAGGTGTTCAAAAAGCCCAAATTTCTAAACTAGAAAGCAGCGCGAATAGTGCAACCATTGATACTATTTTAAAAGTCTTCAAAGCCTTAAAAGCAGAAATTAATTTCAATGTAAAGCTTGAAGATAATTTTGTTAAATTAGTCTGAGAGAAAAAAATAAAAAAAATGGGAACATCAAAATTTGACATTGCAGATCATTTAGATAGCAACGAAATGATAGCAGAATACCTCAATGCGGTTTTAGAAGCGGGAGATGATGCTGAAATTGTTACAGCCATTGGACACATTGCAAAAGCAATAGGCATGACCAAAATTGCTGAAGAAACGGGGATGAGCAGACCTAGTTTGTACAAAGCTTTGGCTGAAGGAGCTAAGCCACAATTTTCAACAATAATGAAAGTATTGAAAGCAGTTGGTGGGCAAATACATATCGATCCAATAAGCGCATAAAAAAACAATCACTAAAAATTATGGCCACAACATTAGAAATGATCTCCTTTGACAAAATCAAGGATGAATTTATTGGCGAAGTTGGAACAGTAAAGAGAACACTCTATGAACAAGAACTTCAATTGGAAATGCTAGGTGATTTGAAAAAAGTTGGCAGTTGGCATCCTTCGTCAAGCTCGGGATGACAACGTTGGCACCCTTCGACTCCCGATAGCTATCGGGACAGGGCGACCAATCCCCGTCAACGACAACACGCGCTGCGAAAAGTATTGGCTATAATTAAATTTTATAGTTTCTATTCAATCAATAAATCATTCAATTCAAAAATCGTAAAATCTTAAAAAACGAAGTTTCATTAATGCTATTAAAAAACAATTAACATGATTAATAATCCACCAATTCATGACAATAATCACAACTATACGCTGACAGGTATCACAAATTATCCCTGCTTTCTAAATTAATTTTGTTTACTGCCCTACCATTGATTATTTACAAATACCAACACAAAATCATTATACCATGAAAACCATTTTAGTTCCTACCGATTTCTCACATAATGCGAGCAACGCACTTGAATATGCCATAGGGTTGGCTAAAAAAGAGAATGCAAAAATCATTCTTGCACATGCCTATTACGATGTATTTGTTAGTGGCGAAATTCCTGCCCATTTTCTTTTGGAACAAATGGCCCAAACGAAAAAAAATGCAGAAGATAAATTGGCCGAAATAGCCCTTAAAGTGAAAGCCGAAAATATACCTTGTGAGATTATGGCTATAGAGAGCAGGCCCGTTGACATGGTATTAAATGAGGCTGAAAAATTGAAGCCCGATTTTATCGTCATGGGTACCAAAGGATCCAGTGATTTATTGGATACCCTCTTTGGTAGCAATACTGCCAAGATAATTGAAAAAGCCAACTGCCCTGTATTGGCCATCCCTGAGAAAGCCGTTTATCAGTCGGTGAACAACATCATTTTTACAACTGAATACCATCTTAGCGATTTAATGCCTATTAAAAATCTATGTGACATTGCCAACTTTTTCAATGCCAACATCACTATACTACATGTAGCGCTTGATGACGATGCCATTGATGCAGACGAGGAACAATTGATGGAAGATTTTAAAGCCAATGTATTAAAAACCGTGAATTATAAGAAGCTGAATTTCAAACTACTTTATGGTCCTGAATTTTTAGATGCTTTAGAAACATATATTGACGATACTTCTCCCGATCTTATTGCCATGGCCACGCAACCAAGAGGCTTCTTCAAAAGCATCTTTCATGCTAGCAGCACCAGGAATTTTTCGTACCACAGCAACATTCCATTGCTCACTTTTCATGTGAAGGATGAAAGCAGTGGCATGCCAGCCTAAGGCAGTTTTACCATTTTGCTATTGTTGGTGTTGGCAACAACAATGCTTATAAAAAAACATACCAACCCGTATGTTTTTTTGAACCCACCCCCTACTTCTATCATCTCTCAATATCACTCAACATAGTTGTTCTGATGGCTTAACTAATCGAAATTTTATTTCATTGATTTCAAGCTACTTAATCATAAGCACCACAATTTAATTAGCATATTCCTCTTAAATTTTATTTTTTGCAATTGCAAGCCTATTTTATTCAAAAGTCGCAAGCATTTTGATCAATTTTTAAATTAATAAAAAAGAAGTTTCATTAATGCGATTAAAAAATTAATATTAAAAATCACACTTCGACTCCCGATAACTATCGGGACAGTGAGACGTTTCTCAAAACGAAGTTTCATTAATGCCATAAAAAAACAATTAACCTTATTAATAATCATAAAATTCAAAAATGAATATCTTTAGTTTACCAATTATTGAAATCGCCTTGTCCTTAATCATCAGTTGGGCCTTGTTTGCTATTTTTTGTAGTCTGCTGCAAGAAACCATGGTGCAACTCAAAAACGAAAGAGGGCGCTTTTTTAAGAAGCAATTGCTCAGACAATTTCAGGATGCACCCAACCAAATCAATTGGGCGGCTTTGTTGTACACGCACCCGGCCTTCGATTTGTTGAGCAGGGCCTATAACAAACCACCATCTGAAATTTCGGCTAAGATATTCTCGGAGGCTTTGGTAGAAGTAGTGGCCAATGCCCACACTGTGCAGAGTAAAAAGTTGGATACCGAGCTCATTAATTCACTCACCCTCCCCCACTATGAAAACAAACTGCTGAACGATTTTTCTTTGGCTACCAAAGTATTGTTGCCAAGTGAACTCGTTGCCTTGCTCAACAGCTCCTTAAACAAAGCGGAAATAAGAGCGGGCAGTACAAACAATCGCAGCGAGGAGAAAGTGTACACCCACTTGGTAGAAGAGATCAGCGATTGGTACAACCAGTTGAGCAGTCGCACCACGGTATGGTACCGCAAACTCACCAAACGGCGCTTGTTCTTTTTGGGTTTAATCTTAAGTGTGGTGTTGAATATTAACAGCATTGCCCTGTTCAAATATTTCTCGGCCAACCCAGCAGCGCGCACCGCGCTAATTGCTTACTACGAAAAAAACAAAGACCAATTGGAAGCCATGGCTCAGAAATACGATCAAAGCAGTGGTCCGCATGATAGCATGACTTTAAAAGAAATTAGAAAAGATGTGCTGCTTTTAAAAACGAACATCGATAGCTTGGTGGATGCAAATGAGATTCCCATTGGTTGGAAGAGCCATCCCAAAAAAGTAAGTGCTCACATTAATAGTTGGTGGGAAAACATACTGAATGGTATGCTTTACCTCATCGGCTTTGTACTCACTGCCTTTGCCGCCAGTGCAGGCGCTCCTTTCTGGTTCGAACTCTTAAAAAAGGCTTATACACTTAAAAAATAAAAGCAATGAAAGATACTTTTAAAAATGTTCACACGCATATTTTTACCATGGACAATGCCCCAGAAAAGTTCTTGCAACTTTTTTTACCCAAGCCCATTGCCAATGCTGTCGATACTGCCACTAATTCGCAATTAGGGGTGCTGCTACTATCGGGTCTTATTGCCAAGTTTGGGGCCCAAGGCAAGCGTTATTCGCAGTTTTTAAAAATCGGCAAGAGCAAAGACCAAGGCACGGTGTTCGAAGAATTACTGGCCCAGTATTCCGACCCTGCAATGGAGATGGTGGCCCTTACCATTAACATGAATTACATGGGCATAGGCGATACCAAATCGGGGTTCGAGGGGCAACTGCAACAAGTGATAGACATTAAAAGACGCTACCCCGAAAGGCTCTTGCTCTTTTTGGGTTTAGATCCAAGGTGGCAAAGTTCGGGCACAGAGATTCGCAAAACTGTGGAGCGTTATTTCGAAACCAAAATCGATTCAGGTGGTAGAAGTATTTATCCTTTTACTGGTCTTAAAATTTATCCCAGTACTGGCTTTTATGCGTTCGATAAAAACCTACAAGAAACCTTTGCCTGGGCGGCAGACAATGGGGTGCCGGTATTATCGCATACCAATTATTTGGGTGGTATTTTCAGCAATGACAAACAGGCCATTGAACAAAATTTAAATCCAGTGAATCCTTATACAGGCCTTAAATATGAAACACCAAAATTCATCAACAAAAAAAGCAAAAAAGAATGGTTAACGGGGTCTAACTTAACCAATAACTGTCAGCGCACATGTTCTTATTTTTTAGAGCCCAACAGTTTTGAGTCGGTCTTAAGTGCTTTTAACAACACAACCAATCCTTTAAAAATATGTTTCGCTCACTTTGGTGGATCGGAGCAAATGCTGGCAGCCATCCATGGCACCCAAAACGAAGAGCAAGCCCACCCTTATGGGGTTACTGATTTAAATTGGTTTACGCAAATACAAAACTTGATGGCCCAGTATCCGGGCGCTTATACCGATATTTCTTACAATGTAGCAGAAGGTGTAAAAGCCAATGACAATATACTTTTCGATGCCTTTTTTAAAGAAAGCAATCAAGCCTATGGTCATAAAATCATGTATGGCACCGATTTCTTTTTGGCAGAAAAAGAGAGTCAAGAAAAAAATACTTACGATCAATTTAGAACCTATGCCAACGCAAAAACCTTAGACAATGGCCACAATTTCTGGGAGCAAATTGCAAAGAGAAATACGCATGCGTTTTTGAGTAGTAAATATTATTAGGATAGGCTTAACGGAAAAAACATACTGCTTGGTATGTTTTTTCCGTTATAATATTAATCTGCATACTAAATACGATTAAAATGTTTACATATAGTTGTTATTGGAATGCCGTAAAGTTTTAAAGAAAATCACAATATCTACTTTACTCACTGCTGGAAGTGTTGTCCCATATCCGATTTTTTTAAATTATTGAACCACATCTTTCAATTCACTATAAAAATCAGGCCAATGAAAAGAGAAGTACCAACGCATAACATTGTGAATTAAAGCCCGTTTTGAAAATCTAACAATCTCATAATATTATAACAATATTTTAATCCTATTATTGCAACACTATTTACGCAAAACATAAAGGCTTTGTTCGTTTTTATTGTGCTGTACAGTAATGCAGAAATAAAATTTGCCTACTAAACCAATAAAAGTGTTTTGAATCAATAGGTAGAAGAATGCTAAAATTCCAATTAATCAGAACCAGATTTGATGACAATTATATTCCAAATCACAATTCAAGAAAAACAACCAATCTTGTAAATCTCTCAAGAAATCCGGCTACAAGAAAGCACAATATCAATACTTTGTTTAACATGATAAATAAGCGGTTAAATGCTTATTTATTGCTACCAAAAGATGAAGAACGTTATAAAATCGAAATAGATATTCTAACGACTTTGGCTTGGTTTGAAGATTTTGACCTTGAAAAATTTCCAATTTCAGAGATGCTTGATGTAAATATATTTGACACCCATACCAATGAGATCATTCAAGGTCCAATCGGGTTAAATTTATCTTCCTATTTAAGAGATTATGATTTCAATATAATACTTCCTAAAATTATCAATAAGGAAGCAACTAAAGAAGAGGAAGAAACTTTTGGCTTACTGCATGGTATAATTTATCAAATGCAATACAAAGACTTCTCTTACATTGGTCTATTTGACACTAGAGCAATAATGGCAATTAGTGTATCGAGTAACAGAACCTATACCCTGACAAATAAAACCCATCCTGTTTTAGGTTTAAACTATGCTGAAAATGGCGAAATTTCACATACAGCAAACTACTTAAAAAAAATGGGCCTTGAATGTTCCTATTATATGGCATCGGACATGTGTTCTCCATTAGCATTTTATCATCAAAAGGATGATTTGGAAAACAGAGACCCTATTCAACTTTGGGCATTAATTTCGGTGATGGATACCATTCAAAAAATTTACCGTCCAGAAATTTACGCATCCAATCAAACTGCCGGCGATATTTTCAAACCTAGCCTTCATCAATCTGATTTTTCCAGACCGTCAATTTATTACGATAGAGAAGAACGTGACGATTCATTAATTTCTCAACAGGCAGAATTTGTATCCAATAACTTTCTTAAGCCATATAAGGATGTTTTGCACGCATTAATTAATGATTACAGTTAAAATACCGTTGTGGGAGATTTTAAGAAAAAACACCCGATAAAATAGATTAAACAAAAGTGGAGTCCGGAACCCACTTAAAAAAACGGGGCGAAATCTGAAAAGCCAAATGAGTAGGAAACATTAAATCAAATTATAACACCCCCAATCAATGAATAAAATAACACCAATTTTAGGCTTATGCCTTGCGCTTACTTTTTTTACAACCATCCAGTCGTGTAAAAAGGAAAAAGCATTAACAGATGAAGCAACAATTGAAAAGGCACTTGATGAATTTGTAAAGGACCTAGAATCGAAACCTGCAGATACAACTGATATTTCTGCAAGGGTTAAAAATTACATGGCGGGTAAATCAGCCCTTTTTTATGGCTCAACGGTTACGCTATTAGATTCAAATAAAAAAGCGATTAAAAGTCCTTATTGGCATAGACAAAATGACACATTGGTTTACGCAAATTTAATGGATACTGCCTATCAAATTGACAAGCAAGTATGGTTGCGCGAGACCATAGATGGTGGCAAGGCGATATGGACAGCCCCTTATTTTGATGCGGGAGGTGGCAATATATGGATGAAAACCCGCACCGTTCCTGTTTATATCAATGGGAAAATAAAAGCTGTAGCAACTACAGACCTGCCGGTAAAATAAAGAAAGGTTCTGGTGAATTGATTATTGGTCTCTGTACTCAAAGCCTTTGTTATCAATGTAGAACTTTATTTTTCCTTTAAGAAACTTTTCATCTTTCATTTCAACACAGGCTACGCCATCTTGAAAATTGTCGATGGCGAAATATCTAAAGTCAGTTATTAAATCGCCACTATTATTCATAATACCCCATTGGCCAATTTTCACACCGCATAAACCTTCATTAACCCCATAACAACTTTCGTACACAAAGTCCGAAATAGGTGCACCGCTAGTAGCGTCAATAATCCCCCAACCTTCATGGGTTTTGGCAATTAATAACCCATCTTCAATTCTTGCTAGCACCTCCGAAACTCCAAATTTATCTAGCGTGTGTATGACCTCATTTGATTGGTTGATAAGGAACCATTTTCCATCTAAGCATACAGCTGCAGAGTTATTCTCGAAATTTGTACAATCTTCATACATCAATGGAATTAAAACTTCCCCGTTGTTACGAATATAACCATAGTTATGATTGATATGAACTTGAAAAGCATCGTCATTTGACATCACCAAAAGATCAAAATTGTCTGATATTTTTTTATTCAGCGCATCTACCAAAAAGAAACTATTGTTAAGTTCAACACAAAAAATATTGTTTTTGTCGTCCCATATTTTATCATACATCGGAGGGATAATGTAGTTTTCTTCTTTGTCAATAATACCATATTTTCCATTTGCTTCAACACAACCCATGCCCTTCCAGAAAATAAACGCAGAATCAAATTCCTTTTGGCCAATAACATTTGTTACGGTGTTCAATACTTTAAATTTCTCATTAATTTTAACGCTCGCAAGCCCTTCGATAACATGAGAAATAGCATCGTAAATGGCTGGGATAACAAGCTCACCAGACTTATTTATGAAACCATACTTTTGGTTTATTTTCACTTTGGCTAAACCATGCTTATCAAAACCTTCTGCAAATTCATATTGACAATCTATTATTTGAAGCCCATCAGCATCCATTATGCCATACTTATTATTTTGAACTACCGTATAGGACTCACCATCATAACCAAGATTAATTTCATCATATTCCATGCTTGAAACAAATTCATTTTTTGAGCGGTTGTAAAGCTGATACTTTCCATTTGACCTTAGGTAGGGTATTAAATTTCTTGATGTGTTAGTCATTTTTTGTTGAATTTACATTTAAATTTTCTCTATAAAAATTCCTTCAATTATGTTTTAAATGTAATAAATTAGCACAAAGGTAAAATAAATAACTTCATCATCTGTCGTTAAATTTACCTCAATTGGTCACTAAATAATCGCTCACATACAACCTTTTAAAAATCACTGCTTTTCCACCAAATTTGGTGTCATCTTTTGATAAGCTATTTGTATTCCTGAATGATTTTTAAGCAAATTTTGCATTGAAAGTTTTGACAGTTTCTTTTGGTTTCTTTTTGAACAAAAAAAAGAGTCTTAAGAAAAACACGTACGAGGTTTTTAGAGCTTTTGCTAGTCCAATTACATTAAACAATGGCCATAATTTTTGGGATCAGATTGCGAGGCCGAATACGAATGCTTTTTTGAAGCGTAAGTATTATTAAAATACTTTATAAATATTAATTGAGAGAAGAAATTGCAGCTTCTATGTGGCCAATCAAAATTTTACTTAGTCCGTATCAATTTCGAAACACAATCTCATTGTTGAATGCATCGACAATAATGGTGGAGTCTTTTTTTATCTCACCATTCAATATTTTTTTCGACAATTCGTTCAATACTTTTTTCTGTAAAACACGTTTCAACGGGCGTGCGCCAAATTGCGGATCGTAGCCCAACTGACCTAACCAATCGGTTGCCGCTTCGGTAATCTCAATGGTAAAACCTGCCTCGGCCAATTGCTTGGTAATAGCCGCCAATTGTATCTTTACAATCTGTTGAATATTTTCTCTGCTTAATGGCTCAAACATCAATATTTCATCAATTCTGTTTAAGAACTCAGGACGAATCGTACTTTTCAACAACTGATACACTTCATTTTTAGTTTTAGCCAATACTTCATCCTTATTCGCATCGGTCATGCCCTCAAACTTTTCTTGTATAATCTGCGAACCGATATTGCTCGTCATAATCACAATGGTATTCTTAAAATCCGAGGTTCTGCCTTTGCTATCAGTCAATCTACCATCGTCTAACACTTGCAATAAAATATTAAAAACATCTGGATGCGCTTTTTCAATATCATCTAACAATATGACTGAATATGGGTTTATACGCACAGCATCGGTCAACAAACCACCTTTATCGTAACCTACATAACCAGGAGGTGCGCCAATCAATCGACTCACGGTATGTTTCTCTTGGTACTCACTCATATCAATTCTCACCATGGCATTGTCATCGTTGAATAAGAAAGCAGCCAGGGCTTTGGCCAACTCTGTTTTACCAACACCAGTGGTTCCTAAAAACACAAATGAACCGATTGGTTTTTTAGGATCCTGCAAACCAGCTCTGCTTCTTCGCACAGCATCAGAAATGGCTGCTACGGCTTCGTCCTGACCAACCACACGCTTGTGTAATTCATCTTCTAAATGCACCAATTTTTCGCGCTCGCTTTGCAACATGCGGTTCACCGGTATGCCTGTCCATTTGCTTACCACATCTGCAATATCCTCGGCCTCTACGGCTTCTTTCACCAACGGTTTATCACCTTGCAATTCAATCAACTTCATCTGAAGTTTAGAAACGTCTTCTTCGGCCTCTTTTATTCTACCATAACGCAGCTCACCCACCTTACCAAAGTCGCCATTGCGCTCCGCTTGATCAGCTTCAATTTTATACTGCTCTATATCACCTTTGCGTGTTTGAATTTTCTCTAACACATCTTTTACTCTTCTCCAACGCGCATGAATGATACTGCGCTCTTCATTTAAACTCGCTAATTCAGAATTAAGCTTACTTAATTTATCCTTATCGTATTCTTTTTTAACAGCTTCCTTCTCAATCTCTAACTGCATAATTCTGTGGTTCAATTCATCGAGTTCTTTCGGCAATGCATCTATTTCAATCCTTAATTTAGAAGCAGCTTCATCTTGCAGCTTGATATCCTTATTTGGCAAAAACCGATCGGAAATGTTAAGATTTGAAAGCTCAATAGCATTGATGATGGCTTCATTCTCTATCTGCACCTTGTGGTGGGTTTCATAGTGTTCCTTTAACCCTCGTAAAATCGCAATGGCATCTTGCTCGCTAGGTTTCTCAACCTTTTCTTTTGTGCGACGCTCCGAGTCTTCATCATTTTCGATGTGCTTTTGATTAGCACCATAAGTATTAGCACCAATGGCGGCAATGCTATCTGAGTATTTTAAAGCATACGTAGAGTATAGGCCATTGGCTTCGAATTGTTTGTCTACCGCTTCCCAATCTAACACCATACGCTTTGGATTTTTAGCCCCTTTTCTAAGGGGTACTCCGAGGCATTCATCATCCAAGAAAATAAAACTAACAGCCCTAAAAACGTCCCAATTCCAATAGAAAGGATTGATTTTAGATTTAGAAAATTCATAAACAGGCTCGATAATGCCTGCACCATATATGTTGATATGATCGAGGGCCATTTTCATTTTACCGCTTTTGCTTTGAATGCGGTAGGAGTTGAGAATAATTTTGTGACCTGCCTTTTGCAATTTGGCAATAACTTCATAGCAGCCGTCTACACTTTCCCCTATATTAGGATAAGCGTGCTCTACAATTGTACCATCGAAGTCGAGAAAAATGATCATAAGATAAAACAATGCAATTTTACAAAAGTTATAGAATTCACAAATAAATACGCGCCTACAAAATTGGACGGCATTATTTAGATGCTTATGGGTTACTAATAGAAGAATGCTGCGTTTGGCGAATACCCTGGTTCTTTGCGCATTGAAAAGCAAACCAAAAAATTTAAAATATTACAAATATTAAGTTTGTTCAATCGCAATATCAATTTTGAATTAAAACAAAGTTGGGCATGTGGATTATTAACAAGTGGGGAAAATGTGATTATCGCTATTGTTTGCATTGATGGACAGTTACAAGTAATTTATTAGCAGCTGAAAATTGCGTTTTAGAACTATTAAAAATAAAAAACATACCACTTAGTATGTTTTTTTGTTGTATCAAATTTTGCAAGCTTCTCTACTCCAAGAATGTTAATAATTCATTTAACACGTCAGTAGGTTCTAGTTTTAATAAGGGTACTTAATGAAGGTAGAGGCGCATCAACAGCGCACCGATGAAATTTTACTTAAGCAGCGTTGCTGTCGAAGTATTTTAAAGCGTAGGTTGTGTATATACCATTGGCTTCGAATTGTCTGTCTACCTCTTCCCAATCTACCACCATGCGATCAGGATTTAGATTACCTTTTTTTAGGGGTACACCGAGGCATTCATCATCCAGAAAAATAAAACTGAAGGTCATGAAAATATCCCAGTTCCAATAGAAGGGGTTGATTTTAGATTTTGAAAAATCGGTTAATGGTTCAATGATACCATAGCCACATTCATTGATATGGTTGAGGGCCAATTTGAGTTTACCACTTTTGCTTTGAATGCGGTAAGAGTTCAAAATAATTTTATGACCTGCCTTTTGCAATTTGGCAATAACCTTGTAGCAGCCATCCACGTAACTACCTATTTCAGGATATGCGTGTTCAACAACGGTGCCATCAAAGTCGAGGAAAATTATCATATGATTAAAACAATGCAATGATACAAATATTGTGAAATTCGCAAATAAACACGCGCCTACAAAATTGGACGCATTATTTAGATACATATTGGGAATAAATAGAAGAATGCTGCGTTTGGAGAAAGCATTGGTTCTTTGGGTATTGAAAAACAAAGCAAACAATTCAAAATTTGATTTATATTAAGTTTTTTTTGTACTTCTTGTCAATTGTGAATTAAAACAAAATGCTGTAGGCGGTTTATTAACAAATGGGGAATATGCGATTATGTGATATTTATCTTTTACAGCGAGGTAACCTAGGCAAACATGAATGTTAAGTTAAAGAAAAAGCCGGTTAATCAAAGCTAAAAGGTTATGATAAATCTACTGCCCTGTATTAAAGTTCGCGCAGAGCCGCGAACACAACACAGGGCAACTAAAACTTAAAACCCGCCTTTAGAGCGGGTTTAAGTTTTAGTAGTGGAGAATACCGGAGTCGAACCGGTTACCTTCCCGCATAAAATGCGGGACGCTCTATCCAAATGCGCTAATCAATCCTTCGATATACGCTCTTCTTTTTTTATTCTTAATTTCCAATTCTCTTTTTACTGCTTCAATCCTTGTTGCATACGTTTCGGAGTATTTCAAAATCCAATCACTAGCTCCAAGATTTTTTCTTAAGCGATGTGTCTCTATCCTTTTCTCAAGATCTGAAGTTTGACCGATGTAGTATTTGTCCTTTAATGCAGAGTAAATAATGTAAACGTAAAACATTCTATAAATAAAAAAACCTGTTAACTAACGTTAACAGGTTTTGAGTTGTGGAGAATACCGGAGTCGAACCGGTTACCTCTTGCATGCCATGCAAGCGCTCTAGCCAAATGAGCTAATCCCCCAAATAAGAACTGCGAAATTAGTTAAAAGGAATCAATCACCCAAACTAAAATTGAGCATTGTTTTTCTAATAAGTAACATTCCTGATTTGATAAAAAAGAAGTAGCATTTTCCATCAAATCAAAGCAGAACCCATCTCGAAGCCTTGATCATAAAAAAGAAATATTAAACCCAAACTAACTCATTCAGAACCACTCATAACATTTTGCAAGTGAGAACCTTCCTCTGTTAAAAAGTTAATTTCAATTAGCGCCATACTTTATTTATTATTGTTGTATGGCAAGTTACTTTGACACTTTTATTCAGCAATGCAAGCGCGAACAACTGATTCATTTTGCCATCTGCGAGTTCGATATTTACGAGTTAATGGACCTAGTGACTGTAGAAGTTAAGACAGAAATGGCCATGCATCTTCAAGAAGGACTCATTGAAAAAGCAAATTCCAACTGGGATGTTTTTCAAACAGATATTACCAATAAAATACTTGCAAGAATACAAAATGTAAGCAATGAAAAATTAATGCATGCCTTTTGCCTTCTGCCCATCAACAGACAAAACGCCATCATGGAAGATGATTACGAATGGCAATTGAAGGGCTAAGAAATCTTTACCCTATCACCCTACCCCTCAACTCACCAATGTACTTTAAGGTGCGTTTAATGAGTTTAATTCTGGTTTTGAGCGATGAGCCACTACCTCCCTTGGCTTCGCCATAAAGGCGTGGTAAAAAGAAGACTGGAAAATCAATGATGAGCCCTTGCTTCTTGGCTTTAAAAAGAAAGTATAAATCTAAAGAAAAATCATAAGGTGCATCTTTGACAATGGCCTCGTAAAAATCTCTGTGAAACAATTTCGGTTGGGCATTAATTTCTGTTAAACGTGCCTTCAAAAAAACAGAACTAATCAAGCCCATGCACCAACTAAAAAACGCTTCGCTCAATTTTCTATTTTTTCTATAACCCTTTACTAAGACAGGGCGCTTGGGTGCTAATAAATAAATATCTAAAGCCTTAAACACATCGGCAGGATCGGTTTGCAAATCGGCATGGGTCCATGCTAAAAACGAACCAGTGGCTTGTTTTAAACCATATAAAATACCATAACCATACCCTTGGTTTTTATCTACTTTTACAACGCGAATATTTTCTTCTATGCCTTTTAATAAGTCTACAAATACTTGGGCCGAATTGTCGGTCGAGCCATTATCAACCAATATTACTTCACACTCCTCATGTGTTTTATCGCGCAAGAGGACACTGAGTTTGGCCATAATGTGGGGCAGGTTTTTTTCTTCGTTATAGCAAGGTATTACAACGGATAGTTTGGTATTCATTTGCCGTAAGGATGTTGAGGAATTTGTTTAAAATAGGTTTCCCAATAATTAAAGGTTTCATAATCTGCAGGCGTTCCCCAACAGATGTAATGGTCAATTTCGAAAGCCTTTACTTTTTTACCCATGGCTATTAAATCGTTCACACATTCATCGACATAAAATTCGTTGTTGATTCTGCGGTTCTCTGCAATCATATGTTCTGCTGCACTTACAAAATCGGCACCCTGCTTAAACCAAAAAGCACCAACTATGGCGTGGTTTTGCATGGGCTCTGGCATATTGTATTTTACTTTGGCTTCGGTAATATTATTATCATTGTCTACCATCACCCAACCATAGGCTTTTGGATTGGCTAATACTGCAGGATTGTTTCTAAACGTAAACACAATCGCATCGGCATCTGCTCGCATCGCATCGAATTTTTCTTGTGAATACAGCATACCATTATCGCTGGCACCTATCACCAATTCTTCTGTGTTATTGATAAATAATTTCGCCATTAAGCAAGTCACAGCTTGCCCTTCTGTTAACGCTTCTAAAACGACGATCTCGGCATTGGGATAATATTCCATTAAGCGCGACCCAATCTTGTATTCCGAAATGTGAAAATCGCGTAAAATAAAAATGGGTTTTTCTGCATCGGGCAGGGCATTGGTAGCTTGCACCACCATGGGCTTTTGCATAATGGGCAACAAGGGTTTAGGTGTGGTGTAACCTTGCTCGGCAAAACGACTGCCGGCCCCTGCCATTGGTATTAATTTTATCATTTGCTGTAGGCTTCAAATATAGTCGACCAATTGTTATATTCCATCATGTCCTCAGGTGTACCCCACTGACAGAAATGAGGCACCTGATCGTACACCAAAACTGGCAAACCATCGCGCACCATCAAGTTGTAAACTAGACTTATGTAATACTCCCCATTCAAAGTAATTTGTTCGTCCATTAACTGGGTGAAATATTTTTTAACATGTGCACCCTTCTCGAAATAATAAGTACCTGCCGAATGGTAGCCTTTGCGCTTATCAACTTCGAAACTAAATTTCTCTTTGATTTCCGTGAGTTGCATTTGATCATTTACTTGGCAACCAGCATACAAATTATGCGGATGCAACAAGTGCGGATGAAAGCCTGTATAGCAAGGAATAGCGCCAGCCGCAGGCTGTTCCTTCACGGTCTTTAAAAAATGGGCATAATCCCACAACATAAAAAAGTCACAATAGTTACAAATCACTTGCTCTTCATCATCAATATAATCGAAGGCCTGCGCTACGGTATAAACAGGTCCTAATTTATGCGCATCGATACCAATGATTTGTGCACTCGGTTTAATCGTCAACAAAGTTGACTTTAAATCGGTGCTCTCTAACATGTCGTTTCTACATATAAAAATTACATCTACTTCGCCAGGAAATAAATCGACTACGTATTCAATAATTTTCTGACCATGCATTTCTATCAAGGCTTTGTAGGTGCTGTAGCCCGCTTTCACAAAGCGACTCCCTTGACCGGTCATTGGGATTATGATCTTCATATTAATTTTAAAAGTTGTTCTGGATAATCGGTATAAAAATGTTGTACGCCCATATCTACATATTTTTGCATGGCTGCAAAATCATTGATCACACAAGCACCAAAACGGATGTTTGCATTTTTAATGGCCTTTATTTTTTCTTCTGCAATGCCCGGCCATTCATACATCAAAGTTTCGAAACCATACTGCTTAGCAATGAACATATCCGTTTCAAAATCGGTGTGGGGCGGTCGGTCCCAGAACACAGGTACCGATTTTTCCAATTGCTTTACCTCTATCAAATATTCGCAATTGGTATCATTGAAACCGATTTGATTTAGCACACCATGCGTCTTGGCCAATTGCAAAGCTTGCTTTACCAATCCATAATTTTTTGGTTGAATAGAAATATTGGTTTCAGTGCCTTTCGCTATTTCAAAAACTTCTGACAACAAAGGCAATGAATGTTGTTGATGTGCATTAAAATATGCTCCAAAATTCAGCGACAACAATTCGTGATAAGTGCTGTTCACAATCACCTTATCAACGCCTGTCACACGCATAGCATTGGTATCGTGGGTCACTACCAATTGCCCATCAGTCGTTAATTGAATATCGAGCTCTATCCAACTACAGCCCATGGCGATGGCACTTTCAAAAGCAGCCATGGTATTCTCAGGAAACACCGACATATTACCGCGGTGAGCCGCTATCCCATTTCCAAAATTCATAAAGCAAAAGTAGGGAAAAATCAGGAGCCAATTGGCAGTCGGCAGTTGGCAGTTGGCAACAAAGTTTAAACAATCGGAAGCAGTTGACAATTTGCAGATGAGCTTGATAAAGTTCGCAAGTGGTCAACATCATTGATCTTTTGAAATCCATAATTGTTTATGGCTAGTTCAATACTTCGTCCTACTGAGCTTGTCGAACGTATGGACGAAGTATACCGAAGCTACAATCTGTTGAAATGACTGAAGGATTCTTGGCGTAAATCTCTGGAGTGAGTGGGACTTCGACTCCCGATTACTATCGGGACAGTCTGACTAAAGCAGGTAAAAACTTTTAAATTAATATTCCTTCTAAAGAGATCAAAAAGACTCAACATGACTGAGATTAGTTAAATGCTCATACTTCGTCCTACTGAGCTTGTCGAATGTATGGACGAAGTATACCGAAGCTGCTAGCTATCGAAATAACTGCCACCTATAGGCGTTAAACTCGGAAGCACTAGCGCTTCGACAAGCTCAGCATGACTATGGCAGGTTAAATTTTGGTTTTAAATTTTGCAAACTACCAATTGCCAACTTTTGCTTAGTCGTGAAAGGCTAACAACGAAAGCAAGGATTCCATCATCTGCTCGTATTTGTTTTTGCCAATAAGGGTTTTGTAGTTGTCGTTGAGTTTAGAAACACACTTGCGGGCATCGGTGGCCATGCGTTTGCCAGCAGCTGTTAAGACGATGGTCATAGATCTGCGGTCGTCTTTGTTCACCAATGTTTTTAATAAACTTTCGTTCATCATTTCGCCTGTTAATTTACTAATGGCTTGTTTGCTGATGCCATAATCGTAAGCGATATTAACAACAGAACGCCCTTCTTTGTAAAGCATAATGAGGATAGGTAAATACGATGATTTGAAATTTTTATACCCTACATAGTGCAACTCGGCTTCAATTTGGGCATCTAGCTTTCTTCTTAATTTGGTGACAGTGACAAATACATTGTCGAGCTCAACTTTTGAATTAATGGCCATTGGAATAATCTTTAAAACGAAGGTACAATGTTTTTTTGATTGAATGCTTAAATTTTATCACTTGTATGGATTTGTGACGCCAAATTATTTTTGTATCATTGAAGTAAATTCCAATCTTAAACCACATGAAATTTCAATATCTACTCGAATTGTTTGGCACCGGTTTCTTTGCTGTATCAGGGGTATTGGTGGCCAATCGCAAGTCAAACCACGACTGGTTTGGCGTGAGCTTTATTGGGTTCATTACTGCTATTGGCGGAGGCAGTCTGCGCGATTTGATGCTAGGCTCCTACCCTTTGCTATGGATCAAAGACATTAATTTCATGTACGCGATTATGGTAGGTATTTTATTGACGCGTTTGCTCTATAACCAACTGTTGACATTACCAAAGGCCTTGTTTGTTTTCGATGCCATAGGTATTGCGATGTTCACGATTTTAGGCGTTGAAAAAACATTGGGACTAGGATTCAATCCTGTAATTGCTGCCATTATGGGGATGTTCTCTGCTGTGATGGGTGGGGTTATTCGGGATGTATTGACCAATGAAATTCCAGTATTATTTAGAAAAAATATTTACGCTTCAGCCTGCTTAGCGGGCGCTATTTTATACCTTATTTTAGACTACCTCAACTGCGAACGGAACATTAACATTGCTACTTCTATGATCTTAATTTTTGGCATCCGTGTCGTGGCAGTTAAATTCAATATCACCCTTCCTCAATTTAAAGCACAACACTAATTATATGCTCAGCAAAAGAAATTTTATCAAGTCGCTTTTTATCTCAGCTGCCTTACCTTTGAAATTAAAAGCCGACCGTTTAATGAATGAATTACCTCCACAATTAACAGCACCTCAGTACGATGATTTTTGGGACAAAATGCGGGCCCAATACCTTGTAAAAACGGAGTTCATTAATTTAGAAAACGGGTATTACAGCATGATGGCACAGCCAGTATTAGAAGCTTATTTAAAAGATTTGCGTTACATTAATTTAGAGGCTTCGCATTATTTGCGCACGGTGCAATTTGATGAGAAAAACAAAACAAAAAATCAACTCGCAGATTTGTTGGGTTGCACACACGATGAATTAATTATTACCCGCAATACCACCGAATCTTTGGATACCATCATCTCTGGTATTGATTGGAAAGCAGGCGATGAAGCCATTATGTGTAGTCAGGATTACGGCAGCATGCTCGACATGTTTAAGCAAGTTTCAAAACGCTATGGCATGGTAAACAAAGTTTTGGAAATGCCTTTGGATCCAAAATCAGATGAGGAAATTGTATCCTTATACGCCAAGGCCATTACACCTAAAACACGCCTCATCATGGTGTGCCACGTGATCAATATTACAGGACATATTTTACCAGTGAAGAAAATATGCGACATGGCCCATGCCAAAGGTGTTGAAGTATTGGTTGATGGCGCACATGCGGTGGCCCATTTTGATTATAAAATCTCGGATTTGAATTGCGATTATTACGGTAGCAGTTTGCACAAATGGCTGGGCGCGCCTTTGGGTGCAGGCATTTTGTATGTCAATAAAAACAAGATTAAAAACATTTGGCCTCTGTTTGGAGAAGCAGGCTATGAAGATACTGATATCAGAAAACTCAACCATACAGGCACCATTTCTGTAGCCTCTGATTTAGCCATTCGCCATGCGATTGACTTTCATAACAGCATTGGTATACTTGAAAAAGAAAGCCATTTACGTTTTCTTAAAACCTATTGGACCGATCAAATAAAAAACGAACCCAACATCTTTTTAAATACGCCTAGCGACCCAACAAGAAGTTGCGGCATTGCCAATGTAGGCATTAATACTATTAGTCCTGCCGAGCTCTCAAAAACCTTGATGGAAGAATTTAAAATATGGACGGTTGCCATTGACAGTGCCAATGTGCATGGGGTGCGCATAACGCCACATCTGTATACCAGCACCGAAGATTTAGATGCCTTGGTAAAAGCTTTGAAAACCATCGTAAAACGCAGTAAATAAAAAAAGCTCCAAAAGAGGAGCTTTACTTGAAATATATTTTTTTGAAGGGATGGCTTAAATCCAGTCCATCGCCATGGCTAAGCCACCTACTGTTGTAGGCAATGCTAACCAGAATGCTTCAGGTTGAAATACAAGTAATAAAGTAAGGATGGTTAAAGATCCTAAAAATAACATCCAGTAGCCAGTTCTTGATTTTTTCTGTGTCATATTCATTTGATTGGTGCAAATATAGAAGAATTTATTAATTATTAAAGCCTTAAAACTTTTTTGCTAAGGTGTTTTAAAAATCAAAATAGTTGAGAATATCTACCTTGGTAGCATCGCTATTCGGCGTAAATAATTTTTGCACTTTAACACTGCTAGGCGCTTGTATGGTTGGACCGCTGCGAATGGAGATGACAACATTTTTTCCTTTGGTGGCTTGGGTGCT
>CAJBKH010000070.1 GCA_903953615.1 uncultured Bacteroidota bacterium | reverse complement strand
TGTCAAAAACTAATTCATTCTTATTAATTAAAACTTTAATAAGCTAATTTCTAAAGTTATGATAGAGAAAGCACACAGACTATTTATTAGTCATTCTTGGACCTACAACAATGCAAAAGATACCATTGTTAGATTTTTAGACAAAGTTGGTCTAGACTACCAAAGCCTTTATATCCCAAAGAAAGATCCAGTGCATGAAACGGGTACTGATCAACAATTATTGTTTGCCATAACTGAGAAAATAAAACGCTCGTCTTGTTTAATTATATTAGCGGGTGTTTTTCCTTATTACGACCGTTGGATTGAAAAGGAAATTGAGGTTGCCAAAGAATTGGGTAAGCCCATTATTGCCATTCAACCATGGTCGAACGACAAAACATCTGAACTTGTAAAAAGAAATGCAAATCGCATTGTTAAATGGCAAGTGAATCAAATTGTGGAAGCGATTAAAGACATTGATAAGTATACGATTCCTTATACAGCTTAACAAAAGTTGCTGAAATTAAATGATTCTAGTTCAGTAATAATTTGCTTCATTCTTAAATAAACAATTGTCAATTTCTAAACTACTTTTTTATAAAGTAATGCACATTTTTGTCTCCTAAGAACCAATTCCTTAATTTATTCTTAAAATTGTATATCGAATAAACTTTATACAATTTAAAAATTCAATTATCATGAAAAGGTATCTAAAAACTAAATGCATACTTTTCGTGTGCGTTTCAGCAACATTGCTTTTTTCTAGCACGCTCTTTGCTCAACTCAACGGCAATTACACCATTAATCCAACCAAAGCAGCGAGTAATTCCAATTATACGGATTGGGCTTCTGCAATAGGCGATTTAGTGAGTGGTTCGCGAACGGATGGCGGTAATGCGCAAGGTTCTGGGGTAAGTGGTGCGGTTGTTATTACGGTGTATGATACCGTTTATGCTAATACAAGTGTAACAATCACGAGCATTACAGGCGCATCCAATGCAAATACCATTACTTTTAAATCGGCCAAGGGTGATAGTTCAAAATGTAAATTGCAATACGCCTCTGGTACCAGTTCTACAGATGATTATGTTTTGTATTTAAATGGGGCCGATTATATAACATTTCAGCGAATAGGGTTAGAGCGAACGGGCACAAATACCTATTGCACAGTAATGCAGTTAGGGGGTGATGCAGATAATAATAAGTTTATTAACTGTTTGTTTAAAGGACGCAAAATGCCAAGTAGCTCTTCGCTTGGATTTTCTTACGGTATTGGCTCATGTGTTTATTATACTGGCAATGCCGATAGTACAGTGTTCGATCGCAACCGTTTATTGTATGGATATAATGGGATTTACAACGCCAACTCATGTGTTGGGGCAACATATCTCAACAATTTAATTGATACTAGCGGCTCTTCGGGTATTTATACCACCAGCCAAACGACCTTGTTAATCAAAGGGAACACATTTAACATGGGCGATTTTGGTGCAGGTAGCGGCCATTATACATCTTACGCCATACGTGTTGAAGTTTCACCTGGGTTGGTAATTGCGAATAACAAGGTCTCCATGACCGCAGTGAATTCGCAAGTATGCAGAGCTTTGGTAATTGCAAGTAATACAAGCAGTGCAGCAGCGCCAACGATGATATACAATAATGCTATCTATAATTCTGGTGGCACAGGCAGTTGTACTGGCTTGGCTGTTTATAATTGTTATTACCTAAATTTCTTTTTTAACAATGTACTCATTAATAATTCCTTGGCAGAGGGTGCCGCATACTATCAATATTATGGCAGCTATACCAATTCCAATTTAAATTTAGTCAATAATAATTTAGTGAACAAAGGAGCTGGTTATGCTGTAGATGTTAGAGATGGAACCAACTATGCCAATGTAGATAGTTTTGATTACAACAATATTTATAGTGCAGGTACTTATTCAGTTTATTGGAACACGGTTAAATACACTACACTTTCAGGTTTTCAATCGGGCTCAGGTAAAGGTACTAATTGTTTAGGTTTAGATCCAGGTTTTGTAAGCAACAGCGATTTGCATGTTTCTAATATTGCCATTAATGGCAAAGCAATGCCTTATCCTAAAATACTATTTGATATAGATAATGAGACTAGAAATTCATCGACACCTGATATTGGTTCTGATGAGTTTTTTCCAATTACGCTCGATGCAGGGGTCTCTGCGATTGATAGTCCTGCCTTGTTTTGCGCAGGTAAACAAAATGTAAAAGTGCGATTCCAAAACTATGGTATAGATACCTTAAAGAGCATACAAATTGGTTGGAGTGTGAATGGTACATCCCAAACAGGTGCTTCATGGACAGGTAAATTAGCGCCAGGCGCTTCCTCATCTACTATCAATTTGGGTGCTTATACATTTGCTGGTAATACAGCTTATAATTTTAGAATTTGGACGCGCTTACCCAATGGTTCTGCAGATGGTAAAAATATCAATGATACATTAAAACAAACCAAGTATGCGGCCATGTCGGGTGCCTATAC
>CAJBKH010000069.1 GCA_903953615.1 uncultured Bacteroidota bacterium | reverse complement strand
TGGAAAATTCTTATCACTACTCATTAAGGTTACCATTACTTGGGTATCGGCATGGTAATCGTTAGGGAATAAAGGTCTAAGTGCTCTATCAATAATACGGCATATTAAAATTTCGTATTCGGTAGGGCGTGCTTCACGTCTAAAAAAGCTACCTGGTATACGACCAACGGCAGCAAATTTTTCTTGATAATCTACAGTTAATGGCATAAAGTCTACACCATCTTTGGCGTCTTTGTTAGATACAACCGTTGCAAGCAACATGGTGTCTCCGCATTTTACCACAACGCTGCCATCAGCTTGCTTGGCTAAAATACCAGTTTCAATTTCGATGGATTTTCCATTGCCCGTTTGTATTGAGCTTCTAAATCCTTGGGGTTTATTTGACATATTTAATTATTTTTTGTTAGTGTTTATTGATTTTGTTGAGTGTTTTAGTGTGGCCGAAACAAAAAAAGCCCTCCGATTGGGGGGCTTTTTTAAATAAAATAATATTAGATAGAAGGGTTAGCGAATTATTTTCTGATACCAAGTGCCTTAATAAGGTCACGGTATTTGAAAATATCTTGCTTTGCCAAATAATCTAAAAGTGCTCTGCGTTTACCTACTAGTTTAACTAGGCTTAATTCAGAAGCGAAATCTTTTTTGTTGATTTTTAAGTGGCCGGTGATGAAATTGATTCTTTCAGTAAACATAGCAATCTGAGCTTCAGTACTGCCTGTATTTGTTTCACTACCACCGAATTTAGTGAAAATATCTTTTTTGTCTTGAGTTGATAAATGCATGGTTATAATATATTAAGCTTCAGCCTTGATAACTGAAACGTATGATCTGTCATTTTTCTTCTTAGTGAACTTAACGATACCATCGGTTAAAGCAAATAAAGTGTGATCTTTACCAATACCTACGTTATCAGATGGGTGATGCTTAGTACCTCTTTGACGTACAATGATGTTACCTGCTGCGATCACTTGACCGCCATATATTTTAACACCTAAGCGTTTGCTGTGCGACTCACGTCCGTTCTTAGAACTACCTGCGCCTTTTTTGTGTGCCATTCTTTAAATTATTTATTATGCGTTAATAGATTCAATTAATACTTTAGAAAGGTACTGTCTGTGACCGTTTTTCTTTTTGTAACCTTTTCTTCTTTTCTTTTTAAATACGATAACTTTATCGTCTTTTAAATGCTCTAGAACCTTTCCTGTAACAGAGGCACCTTTTAATGCAGGCAAGCCTATCATTATTTTACCACTGTTATCGACAAACATTACTTTATCGAAAGTTACTGAGCTACCAGCTTCGCTGTCAAGGCGATGCGTGTAAATATATTTGTCTTTTTCAACTTTGAACTGCTTTCCTGCGATCTCTACTATAGCGTACATGCTTTTTAAATTTGGACTGCAAAAGTACGATTTTTTCTATAAAATACAAATACTTTTTCGAAATTTTATTAAAGTGTCCATTTTATTGGGAATTAAAGTCATGACAAATGGCCAATTATCTCTACTTCAGTATAATGACACTTTTTAGGATTAATTTGAAAGTAGGCCTGTCAGCGCATTCGCAAAAAAGGCAAGTCTATATAATGCATTTTAAAGAAACGCTCTTCAAATTGAATTGCTTTTTCAATCTCAACTTTTAATAGTTTGATTGATTCGCCACAACTATTATGAAATTAGATAAATCCTCACAAAATTATTTTTTAAGCGATAATCAGCTTTTGTATCTTAAAAATGAATTATTTTGCAATATGATTTGGCAACACACTCCTAAAACTATTTTCTTCATCATTCTTTTCATTGGTTTGTACAGTCTGAAATTTGCAATGTTGTTTGTATACAAAAAGCGAAACAGTATTAAAAGTAAGGATAATTTTGTAATCGGCATCAACACCATCTATTACTTATTGCTTTCCTGTCTATCAATTGTTTTTATTTTAGTGTTGTTTCGAATTAACGTTCGTGAATTCTTTACATCTATTTCGATTCTTGCAGCAGCCATTGCAATTGTTGCCAAAGATTATATATCAAATGCTATCAATGGCATGATTTTAATGTTTAATAATCAGATATCAATTGACGATTATATTCAAATAGGTGATCAAAAAGGTAAAATTTCCCACATCACATTGTTAAATCTACAAATAATTAATGAAAATGATGACCTAATTTTTATACCAAACAACATGGTTTTAAGTAACGAAATTATTAATTATACGAAAGGTTCAAGTCTTAAAACATCTGTCGAATTTACAACCGATACAAAATATATTTCTTCTATTGATGCGCTGGAAAAATACTTGGTTGAAAATGTTGTTAAACTGAATGAATATGCGGATGTAGAGAGTTTTAGATTGCGCATATTGTCAGTCAAAAGTACGGCTATTAAATTGGAAGCAGAAGGTAAATTGAATTCAAAAGAACGCAAACATGAAAGGCTTTTTAGACGTCAAATAATTAATGCTTGGATTCAGTACATCAATCTTCAAAAAAAGGCAGTGTAAACTATTTTAAACATTTCTTTAAAAATTATTCTAAAATTTTAAATTTGTATTGGTTCAACATTTATTTTTGCATCATAATATTAATTAAATTTCTAAATTGAAACCGATGGACAAAAAAAGAAGAATTGTGGATTACAGCAACGTTCCAGAAGATATTTTAAACATGATGGGCGAACTATACCCAAATGGCTACGAACGTGATGTTATTAAATTTCCAAATGCAAAAGGAGAATTAATTTCTGCTGTAAGAGTTGAGACAGATGATACCATTTTTTTAATCAAAGTTTCATCTCAATTGAAACAAATGTTTGATGATTTAGAAATTGACGAAATTGACCTAAGTAACGAAGCTGATGATGATGCATCAAACGACGATGATGAAGATCAATACAGCAAAGACAAACCGAAAGACGATGATTACGAAGATTAAAATAAATCTTTAAAATCTTCCATTTTCATTCCCCTCGAACCTTTTATTAAAACATTGTAATGACTATAAGCTTTTTGCTTTACATAGTCCATTGCCGCTGCCTTGTTTTCGAATAATTGAATGCCCGCCATTTGGGTAGTATAAAAGTCGTGACCAACCAATATGGTTTCAATGTCTGAAAAACTTGCACATAATTGTGCAATACTTAAATGTTCCTGTGCTGCATGATCACCCAATTCGAACATGTCGCCAATTAACATGAGTTGTTTTTGGTCATTCATTTTTTCAAATGTGTGAATCGCAGACTCAACACTGCTTGGATTGGCATTATAAGCATCTAGTAAAATGGTATTGCCTTGTTCGGTATGAATGATTTGTGATCGGTTGTTCGTAGGAGCATAAGCAGCAATTCCCTTTGCTAAATTCGCTGTTTCAATTTTAAAATAACTGCCAATGGCAATGGCTGCAGCTATGTTTTGTAAATTATGCTCGCCCATCAATGGTGATACCATTTTATTCTCTGCGTATTCAAATGCTATACTTGGTATAACATGTAAACCTTTTATAGCATAATTAACAGCTCTTGAATGAATACTGTAGGTGGTTTTATTTTCAATGCGTTTGCTCATATTGTTGAGCCAAAGATCGTCTGCATTTACAAAGGCATGGCCATGATTTTTAACTAAAAAATCATACAGCTCACTTTCGGCTTGTGCTACCCCTTCAATACTGCCAAAGCCTTCCAAATGCTCCTTGCCAATATTTGTAATAATACCCAAATCTGGTTCAGCAATTTGACACAATTCTGCAATGTCGCCAATATGGTTGGCCCCCAATTCGATGACTGCAATTTCACAATCCGATTTGATTGCTAATAAAGTTAACGGAACACCAATGTGATTATTGAGATTGCCTTTGGTAAATTCAATTTTATACTGGGAGCTTAACACCGCACTTACCAATTCTTTGGTGGTGGTTTTTCCATTACTGCCGCCTATTCCTAATATTTTTGCTTTTAGTTGTTTTCTGTGATAATTCGCCAAATCTTGCAGGGTTTTCAAAACATCTTGCACCATTAAAATTTGCGGATGTTCTGCTGTTATCTCATCTGTAATAGCATATCGGGCACCTGCTTCAATAGCATTTAATGCAAAGGTGTTGCCATTGAAATTAGGTCCTTTTAACGCAAAGAAAATGGAACCTTCACTAATTTTACGCGTATCGGTGCAAATGCTCTGCTGACAAGCCATAAACAAACGGTGGAGTTCTTCGATTTGAATCATTGGATGCAAAAATAGGAATTGTTTCAGTTTTAAAAAGTTTAAATTATACCCTCTATTTCTCAGCCTCTTCTCAACAATTGCAAGAAGGTTGAAATCCATCATTGCGTTTAAACGCAAAATACAAGTGAAATATATTCAAAAGATTAGGCATCGGCATTGGGAATTTTGTGTCTTATTAATTATATTTGAAATAATATTATGTCTAAACTATTCCAAAATACTTTATTGTTTGTTTTCGTTGCTTGTTTTAGCCAGCTTTCATCACAAACTTTTCCATATAGAATTACAGATAGTTTGAATTTTTTGGATGCTGCTAATAATCCATACAACAAAGCCCTTACTGGTGGTTTTCAAGCACCCCAATTCAGTGTCTGCGATTTGGACGGCGATGGCAAAAAGGACTTGGTGATTTACGACAGAATCGATGGTCGCATTGTAACCCTTATTAATACAGGTTCTGCTGGTGTGTTAAAGTACAAACTCGATAACCGCTATGCTACTTATTTTCCATCCTTATCACCCAATGCATGGATGCTAATGCGCGATTACAATTTAGATGGGAAAGAAGATATTTTTACGGTCGATAATACCACCCGATTGCTTGTTTTTAAAAACATATCAAGCGGTGGTGTTCCAAAATTTGAAAAGATACCGCAACTTTTCTATCGCAATGACAGACCAGCTGGCTCTATTCCTGAGTATAATGAGTTGGGTACCCCATTTATTCATTTGCCAGGTATTGGGGATGTAGACTTCGATGGCGATTTGGATATTTTAACCTATACCAACCAAGGCGGGGCCATTGGCATGTACATGAACATGCAGGTTGAGCAAGGTTTGCCTGCTGATAGCATGCGATTCAAAGATGTGGACTGGCGTTGGGGTGATTTTTACGATTTTGATTGTAACAGATATATGTTGAACATTGGTGATTCGATTGGTAAAAGAGGCCCAACTAAATTTTATGGCAAACGCCATACCAATGGATCTGCCATCTGTATGTTTGATGCCGATAATGATAAGGACATGGACATCGTATTGGGCAACGAAGGTTGCGACCACATGGTGTTCTTAGAAAATGGTAAGAAAAATTACAATACCAGATACGATACAATCATTCGCTATGATACCAATTTTGTGAGTGCCTTTAACCGTGCCAAAATTTGGTTATACCCTGCAGGTTATTATTTAGATTTAGACAATGATGGCAAACGCGATTTTGTAATGTCTCCCAATAGCAATACGTATCCTATTCAAAGCATCAACCAAATCTATTGGTTCAAGAATATGGGCTTAGATGCAGCACCTGTTTTTGGTGCCAAACAATTGCTTTTTGCCAATGATATCATCGATATTGGTACCCGTAATTCATGGGCTTGTGCCGACTGGGACCGCGATGGTGACATGGATTGTATATGCGCTACCAATGCCGATTCAGCATGGAAGAATGTATTGTACGACAGAATCTATTTGTTCGAAAACAAAGGCAACGCAACTGCTCCAGCTTTGAAATTAGTGAGCACCAATTTTGGAAATTTTGCAAGCTACAAACAAGTTGGTGTTAATCTGGCCATTTCAGATATGGACAATGATGGCAAACTCGATTTGGTAATTGGCGACAACAAAGGTGATATTAGTTTTTATAAAAATACTAGTGCTACTAATAATACTTTAAGTCCAAGTTTTATTGCGGCCAACAACGCTTTCCCTGGTTTCGA
This sequence comes from uncultured Bacteroidota bacterium, assembly GCA_903953615.1. Classification (GTDB taxonomy): domain Bacteria; phylum Bacteroidota; class Bacteroidia; order NS11-12g; family UBA955; genus JABMMZ01. Next base: position 1,509 of record CAJBKH010000069.1, on the reverse strand, counting down.
TATTAATGTAGGGGCCAATAGTGCTCCTGCCATAGGCGATATAGATGGCGATGGTTTAAAAGATTTAGTGATAGGTAGTAAAGATACCTTTCTTAAATATTATCAAAATGTGGGCAGTAAAACCATGCCTGATTTTAATTTTGTGACCCGCTTCTTCGGTCAAGCTTCACCAAAAGACTCCTTTACCTTTTTCTATATCCACGATTATTGTTACGATAGTTTGGGAAATACAAACTGTGATACCATTGTTGGATACGGTATTTATTATGAAAAATATTTGTATTCTGTGCCGCAAATTGGCGACTTAAATGGCGATGGTAAATTGGAATTATTAGTAGGCAATACGGTGGGCAATTTGAAATTATACGCCATCAACAAAACCAATCCGACCGCTAAGTTTACCCAATACAACGATTTTTATTTTTATAATGTGCTTCAAAATAAAAAGGTATTGAATTACCGTTTTGGCAATAGGGTATCACCTGCCTTGGTTAATTTAGAAGGTGACTCGGTACCCGAAATTATAGTGGCCATTAGTCGCGGTGGTATTAACTATTTGAAACCTAGTTTCAATTATAAACGCAGTGGTTTAGCCAATATTCAAACCATCGAACAAATTGCAGTTTACCCTAATCCAGCTAACGACTATACCTCAGTTGCGTTAGATGTAAAAGACATCAAAAGCCTTCAAATCATCACCATTAATGGTCAAGTGTTTCAACCACTATTCTATCAAGTAGGTAACAGTGTTAGAATACAAACTGGTGGCTTAAGCAATGGTATTTATTTCATTAATATCGAAACCAATGCTGGTGTTATTAAGGTAGCGAAATTAGAAATCCTTAATTAGGGTTAATTATTTTTTATTTTCCCTGAAAATAAAAAGGTCTTCATTGTCCCGTTTCATGAAGTATTTTTCGCGGGCGAATTTTTCAAGATTTTTTGTATTGCTGAAAAGCTCTATTTGCGTTTTGCGCGCCATCGCTATTTCAGTAGTGTAATAGGTTTTCTTGTCTTTCAAATCACCAATTTCACTTCTCAACTTAATTAGTTCTATAAAATTATTGCTGTCAAAAATTGTCATCCAAACAATAGCAGTAATGCCCACTACCCAAAATCGATATTTTTGCCATAACTTTTTCATCCATGCAAAGATTCAAATTTTTTCAAGTGCAATACGCACAGATTTCTATTGCTTGTCTATTAAAATGGAGTGTCAGGACCAAAGTACTCAACAAAATTGCGCTCGGTCTCGTATAGCAATACTTTGTGCAGCTTTACACCCTCTGGAAATTGAGGTGCCAAAATAGTCCAAATACCAATGGCAATATTCTCAACTGAAGGAAAAACATCTTTTAAAAAGGCCACATCCTTGTTTAAATTTTTATGGTCCAAAAGATCAATTACCTCGCGCTCTATCAATACTTTCAATTGCTTCAAGTCCATCACAAAACCCGTATCCTCTGAAGGGCGCCCTTTAATGGTAATGTATAAATCAAAGTTGTGTCC
>CAJBKH010000068.1 GCA_903953615.1 uncultured Bacteroidota bacterium | reverse complement strand
CTGTCCAATACATATCCATTTCAAAATCAACAGTATCAGGATTAGTAGATTTCATCATTAAATCTTGCGGTACAATACCATCCATTGGCACGAAAGAATAGTCGTGATTATGGTAAGCAAAACGAATACCATTTTTCTTAGTAATCTCCCCACAAGCATTAAACTCGTCGGAGAATTTCTTGAAATTATCAATTGATTTTTGTGCGCCTTTATGCGGACAAATTAAATATTTCATTCCAATCTCTGCCGCTTGCGCAGCTTTGCGTTCAAAGTCTTTGGTATTTTCACAATGTGATGAAACCATATTCATACCTAAATCATCTAATACCTTTTTCAATTCTGTATTTTTCATACCCCAAAAAATACCCTTCTCTCCTTCAAAACCCTCTAATTGCTTGTAACCAGATTTAGCTAAATGTTTTAAAACACCTACTGTATCTTTATACAAGGCTTGCTTCACTGTCCATAATTGAATGCCGAATGGATTTGATTTACCTACCATCGCCATTAATTCATTGCGAAATGGTAAACTAAGTGCGGCTCCTGCCAACACTGTTTGGCGGAGAAAATTTCTTCTGGAGTTATACATAAAATAATTTTAATAAGTAAGCAATGTGTTCAATTAAAACGCCACTAAAAACTGAGCGACTAAGTAGCCCAAGCTTTATCGCCTTTTTTGTAAGGCACAGAACCTTCATATCTTCCAGGAATTGCTACATAACGTAATGCTTTTGTTGCGCCTACTTCAGAACTAAAGAATCCCCATAAGGTTAATTCTTTAAACATGGTAAAATAATGCTTTTGTTCCTCTGGCTTTTTCGCTTTTTGATACGCTGCTGCTTCGGCATCCAACGCAACTAATAAATCGTGACGTTGCGCAGCAGTGGCTTCCATAAAGGATTTGCCATTTGCTTTATTAGAAGCTTCGTTTAATTTTGTAAACCCAGCCATAAAAGTAGTTTGGTCTTTTGCTTCATAACAATCATTTACAATTACTGTCATAAACTCACCCACTTTTGCTTCTTTGGCGCCAGGTGTATTGGTAGCTGGTAAAATAGTTTCTGCTATTTCATTAAAAAATGCAATATCCTCTTTAGAGAAACTTAATCCTGGAGTACCCGTAGTACAACCAGTTAAAAAAGCTTCTGCGCCTAATACAGTTCCGCCCATTATAAGGGCAACTCTTGATAAGGCTTCTCTTCTGTTCATCATAAAGTAGTATTTAAAAATTTATAAATTACAAGTTTCCTTTTTTCAACTCGTTCACTGCAAATTCAGCAGCTCTTGCAGTAAATGCCATATAAGTTAAAGATGGATTTACACAAGATGAACTTGTCATAAAAGAACCATCAGTTACAAATACGTTGGGCGCATCCCACATTTGGTTATTGCCATTAAGAACAGATGTTTTTGGGTCCTTACCCATACGAGCCGTTCCCATTTCATGTATTCCTCTTCCTGGCGTGCCATCACCGTTATGCGCTTTTACATTTTTGACTCCTACTTTTTCTAACATTTCTTGCGCATCCGCAAAAATATCTTTGCGCATTTTTTTCTCATTCTCTTTTAATTCGCAATCAATATTCAAAACATTTAAGCCCCACTTATCTTTTACTCTTTTGTCAAGTGTTACTTTATTAGTAGG
>CAJBKH010000067.1 GCA_903953615.1 uncultured Bacteroidota bacterium | reverse complement strand
CTTCGCACTTTCTTATTGGGCCTTGCAGTCATTGACGATATCGGTGCAATTTTGATTATCGCCTTCATCTATTCCACTGGAGTAGAAGTGTCATGTTTTTAAATTTTCTGACAAAGCCACTAAATATTCCAATTGGCGATTATCGAATTGCGAAAATTGTTTATTTGCACCCCTGCCAAACAATAAATATTCGATGGGATGAAATCCTTTCAATGATTCTTCAAGTTGTTCGATATATGTTTGATTGAATACAGCACTGCTTTTTAATATTGAATCTAATCGGTTAAAATCGATAGGCCATGTATCGATGCGTGGGTCGATGCTATTGGTTGAAACAGGACCGAATAAGCATGCCTCAGACTGCTCCCAAATGGCACGGGTTGCCTTCCAATCGCTTTGACATTTTTCAAGACCAGCCTTCGTTGGCGATGCTGAGAATGTTGTAATATCTGCGTGCAATTGATCACTGGCCTTAGCCAATTCAGTATAACTGTGTATACAAATGTTAGTTGAATAATCGATTAAAATTGCTTGGGTGATATCTGGAATTGGCTCAGGTGTTTTTTCTTTACAAGCAGTTAAAATTGTAACAAAAAACAAGGCAATGAACAAAGATTTAAAAAAAGATTTCATTCGTTTATTTTAAAAATATGATGATGGTATTATCTTTTAATTCTGTAAGGTAAGATTTTAAATTGACCGTTGCTGGTTCTACTTTAACCTTTCCACTAAAATCGAATTTACTGCCGTGTGAAGGACAAAATATTTCCTTGTTATTAGCAAATACTGGATTGTCGTAATGGGTGCATTGCATGAGAATGGCAGTGTAATGTGTCGCATCTATTTTGTTAACTAAAACATCATAACTTAAACTACTACTGCGCACAATAATGAAAGACTTATTGACTTCAAAATCTGTAGTCGAGACGGTTAAGGTATCATTGCTAATTTCTTTTTTAACAATTTTACCAGTGGCGCAACTTTCGAGCAATGACAATGTTGCAATTCCTGCAAGACTACCCACACAAACAGTGCAACTGGTTTTCAAAAATTTTCTTCTTTGCATTGGTTTTAAAAATTATAGGCAAATCCCAAATTATAAAACACATTGTTGCGATAGTATGGCGATTGTGTAGGGAAAGGATTAATCACAAAAGCTTGGTTTGGTGTACCAGAAATTCTATTCACTACATCAAATTTCAAGGCCACCCCAATGGTAGGCTTGTAAGTAAGTCCCGCAACAAAATATTGTTGATTAACTTGGTTGTCTTTAATTCCGTTAACAGGCATGCGGTAGTTTAGATCCATCCACTCGTAACGGCCGAACAACCAAAGTTTTTTACTTTCAAAATCTTTTCCTTTTAATAGATTGTAGCCAAGTTCTGCAAAACCACCAAGCATGGTTTCTGGCGTATTGTTAGCATAAGCAGTATTAATTTTATTGGCTTCAGAAATTTGTGTAATTGCCATTAAGCCTTTAAATGAAAAACGGCTGGAATTGTATTGTACATTTACTTCGGCCAAACCTACTGGTGTGCCAAATGGACCCGAATTCAATTGTAAACTATCGGCCTGTTTTGGCGCTACACCAACTGTTCCACCGTAGTAGGCTGAGGCTTGAAATCTAAAGTTTCTGCAGTAATAAAGGGCTGCTGCGCTTAAGGCTAGGTTCGATGCGGTGGCATTGCTACCTTCAAACCTACCGCCTCTTATTCCAGTATTTCTTGCAAAATTCTGACTGCTTAAACCATTGGTTAAACCTATGTAATAATTAAAGCCTGGCAGTCTATCGGCCCTACCATACAATCCAACACCCAATTCGCGCCAAGTCGAAGGAATTAATTGTTTTTCTACATAATGTCTGTCATTTCCATTGTATGTGGTTGGTAAATGATTTTCGTTAATAATACCTATACGCGGAATAAAGAGACCAGCCACGATGTATTGCTTTTTATTTAAATCAAACTTTAAGAACATTTGTTCCAAAGAGATTTCGCCACTAAAACCACTGCTCACTTTTGCATCTTCTAATTCCATTTCAGAAAACAGGGTAATATTTTTTGAAAAACGGTGCCCAAAAAAGGTAACGAAACGGGTTACATTCGCATTGGCTGTTTTGGAACCATTGTTATAGGACACCATGCACTCGCCATAGCCACTTAAAACAGTTGTCTTACCACTCATTTGAAGACCAGCGGCCAAAGAATCTTCTTTTGTTAAAATTTGTGCCTTACTAACAGTCACAATTAAACCCAACAATACAATTGTAAAAATTTTTTTCATCATCGGTGCAAATATATTGCTATTATTTAGACTAGTTCTAAATAGGACGTTGATATAAATAATAATTATCCACACTTATAGTTTATCTATAAGTCTTAAGGCCTTTGTATTAAACAATTAACTCAGAAGAAATAAAAAGGCAATCTATAAGCCGGGTTCTGTATTTCGCACAAGTGCGAAACGTTTGTCATTTATCTAATGCAACCTACCCTCCGAGGCATACACTTATTGCTAAGCTAACTTGGGCGAGCAACCCTAAGCCCCGGTATATTTGGTTTTACAACCCATAAGGTTTATCCCTCTGCATTATTACTAATACAAACTGTGAGCTCTTACCTCACATTTTCACCTTTTCCAAATACCAACTTGCATTGGCAAATGGTAGTTATTTTCTGTGACCCTATCTGTCAATAACCTTTAACAGTTACTGCCCATCCTTTCAAATGGTATGGTGCTCTGTGTTGCCCGGACTTTCCTTTCCACATTGCTGTAGAACGACAAACCGATTGCCTTTCGTGCAAAGGTAAAGAATTTGTAGACTATTGAGTGAAAACCTTTGCAATTAAGCCTTATTCATTAAAATTGGGCAAGGATTCTATATGGTTCAATGTTCCTTCTTGCAAGGCCATAAAAAGATGTTGTAAGCCATTGGTAATAAAAACAAAATTGGCATTTAATTGGCGCTGGTATAAACTGGCCTGTTGTAAAGTTAAATCGGAAAGTTTCACATGAGGTGCTTTGCATTCAATCAATATTTGCGGTGAACCATCGTTATTTGCCACATATAAATCAAATCGCTTACTCAAACCATTGTACTTAACCGCCTTCTCAACTGCTATTAAACCGGCAGAATAGCCCTTTTCTTCAATTAAAAAACGAATAACATGTTGCCTCACCCATTCCTCTGGTGTCAAGGAAACATACTTTTTTCTAATAATGTCGAAAATTAGTGCATTACCATTGGCATTTTTTATCGTAAAATTGTACTGTTTAAAATTTAACTGCACCGCTACAAAAATAATACTAATTTTACTGTTCTGCAGTAAAAACAAAACGAATGGCTAATAACACGATTACAAAATACAACCAGATTTTAAATGAGATAAAAAGCAGGCAATTTACACCTGTTTATTTGTTGGAAGGAGAAGAAACGTATTTTATCGATGCATTAACTGAGGCCCTTGAAGAACATGTATTAAAACCAGAGGAAAAGAGTTTTGACCAAATCATTGTTTATGGTAAAGATAGCAGCGCCTTGGATATTAAAATGGCTGCTAAACGTTTTCCTTTGCTAAGTCAACATTTACTAATAATTGTTAAAGAAGCACAAAGCCTAGACGATCTTGATGTATTTGAAGATTATTTAAGTTCACCCCCGGCCTCTACTATTTTGGTATTTTGTTACAAGGGTAAGAAAATAGACAAACGCAAAAAAGTTGGAAAGATGTTTTCCAAATACACCCATTTTACAAGTGAGCGCATGCGCGATTACGAAGTAACCCCATGGGTAGAAAAATACATTCGCGATAAGGGTAAAAATATTGAACCTTCTGCAGTGCAGCTGATTGTTGATTATTTAGGAAGCGATTTAGTTAAAATTGCCAGTGAGGTAGATCGCATGCTCATTAACTTAAAATCAGATGTTGGTCTTATCTCAATTAATCATATTGAACAAAATATTGGTGTCAGTAAAGACTTTAATGTTTTTGAATTGCAAAATGCCTTGGGTCAAAAGAACTTTAACAAGTCCATTCAAATCGCACACTATTTTGCAGGCAATATCAAAAGCCATCCCATCATTCCAATTATCGCAAATCTTTTGAGTTTCTTTACGAAGGTTTATCTGTACAATAATCTTAAAAACCGACCAAGAAAAGAATTGGCAGCAGCACTTGGCATCAACGAATATTTTATTGATGGATACAAAGTGGCCAGCACCAATTATCCACCTGCTTTTATCGAGCAAATATTTGGCTATCTTAAATATTATGATTTAAGAGCAAAAGGTGTCAACGATTCTGGCCTTACGGATGATGGACAATTGATCATTGAAATGGTCGTAAAAATTCTCAGGATCTCTGAAATTCCTGCACAGCAAGCCCGCTTGAATCTTTAATTCTAAGCAATCAAATACTTATTTATTTATTTTTACGTTTACTGTTATAAACGTATGTTAAAAAGTATTAAATCATAGATTCACCCTAAATGATTTACTTTGTATGTAATAAACTAATGTCTTTCATGCCGTTAAAAAAATATAGTCTAGTCCTCCTTATTACAACCTTTTTTATATCTCTATCTGCGCAAAAAACTGCAGCCAATGACGATAAAATAAGATTGTATAACACTGCTTTAGAATTGTACGACAAGCAACTATACAATGCCGCCATTTCAAACTTTAACGATTACCTGCCCTTTGCTACCGATGCGGTTAATGTTAGCGATGTGGAATATTATATTGCTAGTTGTAAATTAAAGTTAATGCACAACAATGCATTGGCCAATATGCTCGACTTCATGGAGCGTTATCCCAACAGTCGGAAAGTGAACAATGCCAACCTTGAAGTTGGCGACTACTACTATAACATTACAAGATTTAAAAATGCACTGACCTACTATAAAAAAGTACAAACATTGGGTTTAAGTCGCGAAGAAAACGACCGTCTAGCCTACCGCCTCGGTTATTGTTATTTTAAATCAGGAAAATATAAAGAAGCCAAAGAAACTTTAGCCCCACTTACTTCTTCTGATAACCCATACCGCGACGAGGCGACCTATTACTATGGTTATGTATGTTACATGGAAAAAGATTACAGACAAGCATTAAGTGCCTTTAAAAAAGTAGAAGACAAAGGCATTGAAGCAGTGAAATTATACATTGCAGAAATTTATTATTTACAAAACGAACATCAAAAAGCCATTGACTATGCGCAAGGCAAAGACTTTGGTGCCTTAAATACAAACCGCGATTTGTTACTCGGCAAATGTTATTACCGATTAGATAATTTTGAAAAAGCACAAACGTATTTTGATGCCAGTAATTATAAAATTGCCAATTTAAATGATGCTGAAGCTTTTGAAATTGGCTACACTTATTACATGAATAAAAGCTGCGCTAAAAGTTCATTGTTATTTGAAAAAATTGCCAACAACGGCAATGCAATGGCCCAAAGTGCTAGCTATCACCTTGGCGATTGTTATTTAAAAATAGGTAAAAAGCAAAATGCGTTTAATGCGTTTTATGAAGCGCAAAGAACTGAGTTTGATAAAGGCATTCAAGAAGAAGCCATGTTTACCTATGCTAAATTGGCGCATGAGTTGGAGTATAGTAGCAAAGCAATTGCGGCTTATCAAAAATTTAACGATTTATTTCCGAAATCAAAACACAGCAACGATGCAAAGAAAAATTTAGCGACACTTCTATACACTTCTAATGATTATAAAACAGCTGTTAGTGTAATGGATGAAATGCAAATTACAGATGAAAGCACAAAAGAACTTTATCAAAAAATATTGTTTTTAAGAGGCGAAGAATTGTACAATCAAAAAGATTTAGAAGGCGCTAAAGCACATTTCAAAAAATCAATCGTCAACAAGGTTGACCAAAATATTTACGGTCAGTGTAATTTCTGGTTAGGTGAAATAGAATACAAAACAGGTAAAAATGATAATGCACGCGTCTATTATCAGAAATTTTTAGACTTGGTTGAGACTAAAAATACCAAATATTATCCTGAAGCACTTTACAGCATAGGCTATACTTATTTCAACCAGAAGAAGTATGCCGAGGCTGCTAATTATTTCAATAAATACAAAACCAGTGTTGGCTATACCCTCCCTGAAAATATGTTTCACGATGCAACTTTGCGTTTAGGTGATTGTAATTTTGCAACCAATAATTACCCTGCAGCACTCGATGCTTATACGTATATCATTGCCAATAAGAAAGCGGGTTCTGATTATGCCATGTTTCAACAAGGTATGATTTATGGCTTACAAGATAAAGTGATGAATAAAATCAATGTAATGAAAAAAATTACACGCGATTTTCCTAACTCACCTTATATCCCTGATGCCATTTTCGAAACTGCCAAAGAATACAACGAACTTGAAAACTTCACAGAAGCTGAACGCCAATTCAAATATTTAATTGCAGATTATCCAAACTCAGAACATGTGAAAAGTTGCCATGTTGCCCTTGGTCAGATTTACTTCACTCAAAATAAATATGATGATGCTTTAACTGAATATAAATTTATTGCTAAAACCTATCCAGGTACACCAGAAGCACAAAATGCAATTCGTTATGCCGAAATTGTATACAAGAAACAAGGCAATATTAAAGCGTATGTTGATTGGGTAAAAACGGTGCCGAATGGCAATATTTCAACAAGCAAAGAAGATTCATTGTACTATGATGTTGCTTATAGAAAATATTTAAAAGACGATTACGTTAATGCAAGCAAAGATTTTACAGACTATTTAAATAATTTTGGAGAAGGCTTCTTTATTTTAAGTGCCCATTATTATTCGGCCATGTGCGACTTAAAACTCGAACGCATTGAAGTCGCTATTCCCCACCTGAAATATGTTGCAGATGCGCAAAATTCCGAATTCAAAGAAGATGCCATCTATAGATTGTGTAATTACTATCAGCAGAAAAGCGATTGCGAAAACGGCATCGTCTATTACGAATTGCTTGAGAAATACAGCAGCTCAAATCTTTCTATGAAGAAAGCAGTATACGGTCAATTGGTTTGCAACAATAAAATGGGCATCAGAGAAAAAGCGAAAACAAAAGCAGAACAATTATTGAAATTTGAACCCTTGAGTAATGAAGAAAAAGGTTTAAGCAATAATACCATTGGTCGTTTTTATTTACACGACAGCTTATACAAACCAGCTAAAATGTTTTTCAGCAAATCACTTAAAACAAATTCACAAGACATTTATGGTGCAGAAGCTAAATACTACGAAGCTTATACACGTTATATGCAAGACAGTTTAGATAAGTGTAAAAAGAGCATCATGGAATTTAATAACCAGTATGCCAACTACGATTATTGGCTAGGTAAAACATTTGTTTTATTGGCTGATTACTATTTGAAAAAAGGCGATCAATTTCAAGCGAAAGCCACTTTAAACAGTGTACTTGAAAATTTCAAGGATGAAGAAATATTAGAAATCGCAAGAAAAAAACTCGAGGCATTGGAACCCAAAGTAAACAATGCGATTGATATTGGCGGAGAATAAGAAAGATTTTAGAATAAAAAAGCCTCGAATTTCGAGGCTTTTTTATTTGTATTAATGTGTAATATTAATTGAATGCTTAGTTAATTTCTTCGCCATTCTCATTGAGAATTGCAAAGTTGGTAAGATGGGTATTGTTATCTTCTTCTATTTTAACCCATTTCTTGTATTTGGTATACCACTTCCATCGGATACTTTTAAAGCCACCTTTCGTTAAATATGCTTTAATAATTGGATTAACTTTAAGCTTTAATTTCTTAACATTCTGGGTCAACCATAAATGCGCTAATTTTTCTTCAATATTATCGCTCAACAACATGCTCGAAACCACAGTACCCGTTCCATTACAACTCGGACAAAGTTCGGATGTAATGATGTTCATCTCAGGACGGACACGTTCGCGTGTTACTTGGATTAAACCAAATTTACTCATCGGCAAAATATTATGTCGAGAGCGATCGGGCTTCATCGCAGCAGTTAACGAGTCGTGTAATTCTTTGCGTGCATTTGGACTTTTTAAATCAATAAAGTCAATAACAATGATTCCACCTAAGTCGCGCAGTCGCAATTGACGCGCAATTTCTTTGGTAGCCTCCATGTTTATTTTCAGTGCATTTTCTTGTTGACTTGAGGCATCGGTGGTTTTTCTACCACTATTAACATCAATCACATGCATGGCTTCGGTATGTTCTATTATTAAATAGGCCCCATTGCTAAACATAACATTCTTCCCAAAAGAAGATTTGATTTGTTTATCAATTCCGAAATGCTGAAAAATTGGGATTCTTCCTGTGTAAGGTTTAACAATACTCTCTCTCCCTTGGGCAATGCTACTTACATAGTCTTTAATGGTATTTGCATATTCAGCATCATTGATGTGAATAGCAGAAAAATCATCGTTTAATAAGTCGCGTAATAAGGCTTCGGTTCTTGAGATTTCACCAAGTACTTTAAAAGGTGGTTTGGCATTGCGCGAAGCAGTTACCATGTTTTCCCAATGGGCAATTAATCCTTTTAAATCGGCTTCAATTTCTTCGATACCCGCTTCTTCTGCGACGGTTCGAATAATAATCCCAAAATTCTTTGGGCGTATTGAATCTGTGAGTTGCTTTAAGCGTTTGCGATGAACAGGGTCATCTATTTTCTTAGAAATGGCAATGGTTTTACCAAAAGGCACCAATACCGCAAAACGACCAGCAAAAGAAATATCGGTCGTAATTCTAGGACCTTTATTAGCGATTGGTTCTTTAAAAATTTGAACTAATAGCTCATCTCCTTTTTTTAAGATGTCACTTATTTTACCCGTTTTTACAATTTCCTCTTCCAACGAAAACTCCTCAAGGCTGCCATTTTTCAGGCCGCCTTGGGTAATAATCTTGGTTAATTTGAGGATAGATTTAAAATTAGCTCCTAAATCAGTATAATGTAAAAATGCATCCCTTTCGTGACCAACATCCAAAAATGCGGCATTTAGGTTTGGCATAATCTTTTTAACCTTGCCCAGATAAACGTCTCCTATCTGAAAAGAAGAAACAGATTCTTCTTTCATCAATTCGACTAATTGTTTATTAAAAAGTAAGGCTACATCAATTCCACCAGCGTTGCGATCTATAACAAGCTCATTCACAATGGTAAGAAGTTAAAAAACTGGAATTATTTTTTCTTATGACGATTCTTTCTCAATCTTTTTTTGCGTTTGTGAGTAGCAATTTTGTGTCTTTTTCTTTTTTTTCCGCTTGGCATAATTTCTTTTATTTATAAATTTTATTTAATCCTTTGCGCCTTTTCTGACCAAAGTTTTGATTCCTTTTCGTTTCCCATCTTCAGATAAATGTCGCTTAATTCAAGATAATTTTCCTGATTTTGGGGTTGCAAAGATACTAATTTTTTGAATCTTTCAATAGCTTTTTCAAATTGTTGTGTTTCTACAGCTAATTTTCCCAAATAATACAGTGCATCTGTATTGTTAGGTTGCGCTCTATTAACCTCTAGAAGCAATTGTGCTGGCTTCATTAAATCTATTGGATTAGATGGCGGTTGAACATCATTTACATTCTTAGTGCAGATGGCAAGGTCGATTTTAGCCGCATAATTCAACGGATTGATGGCGACACATTTTTCTAGATTCACTTTTGCTTTCTTGGTGAACATGAATTCATTCTCAGGCTGCTCATGTGAATAGGTTTCCAACAAAAAATAACGCGCACTCTGTAAATAGCGCCAATCAGATTGCTGTTGTTCGGCCAATTTTTCGGCCAAAACACCTGCATACACATACTTTTTCATGGTATCTAATAACTCTATTGCCATCGAAAGTCGCAAAGTATCTGTAGAGTTTAGTATATCCGGCTTTACAACATCGGTACTTGCGCCAATGTTCTTTAAAATATTAGTGAACTGATCGGTGGTTTGCTTTTGGGTCTCCGCCAAACGCGCTTCCTCCATCTTTTTAAAATCGATGGTCGCACTGCTGCGTTTCCAACCTATCCAAGAAAACAAACCCACTAATAAAAGAAAAGCAACCATTAAGGTTGCTTTAATTGTAAATAATTTCATTTTGCAAATTTACGATTCTATTTCTTCTTTTTTAGGCACAAAATCAGAAGGAACGTTTTTCTTAATTTTTTCCAAGAAAACTTTTGATGGTTTAAATTTAGGGATAAAATGTTCATCGATTACTAAGGCTGTGTTCTTAGAAATGTTTCTTGCGACTTTCTTAGCTCTTTTTTTCAAAATGAAACTTCCAAATCCTCTGAAATAAAGGTTTTCACCTTTGGCCATGTTGTTTTTTACAATCTTAAAAAAAGATTCGATAGACTCTGATATCATAACCTTGTCAATACCAGTCTTCTCTGCGATTTCGTTTACTACTTCTGCTTTTGTCATAACTAAATGTTGTTTATTTGAATATTATTATAGACTTTATAACTTGGATAACACACTATGAATCAAATTGTTTTAGAAATTTTAAATTGGTACCACAAAAATGCAAGAAATTTACCTTGGAGGGTTACAAACGACCCTTATAAAATTTGGCTTTCTGAAATAATACTTCAACAAACTCAGATAATTCAGGGTTTAACTTACTATGAGAAATTTTTAGAAAATTTTTCTTCGGTAAATAAACTGGCAAAAGCAGACGAAGATCGAATTTTAAAACTTTGGCAGGGCTTGGGCTATTATAGTAGAGCAAGAAATTTGCACAAGGCGGCCAAAATGGTAGTCACCGAATTCAACGGTAAATTTCCAAACACCTATAACGAAATCATAAAATTACCCGGTGTTGGCGATTATACAGCAGCTGCTATTGCATCATTTGCTTTCGAAGAACCTTACCCTGTTCTCGATGGCAATGTTTTTAGATTTATCTCGCGGCTTTATAATATCGACCTACCCATTGATGAACAAAAAAACAGAAAAGTATTCCTAGAAGTGTTGCGTGAATTAATGAAGGACCAACCTCCAAGTACATTTAACAATGCAATGATGGAAATGGGCGCAACGGTTTGTAAACCACAAAATCCGCTTTGCAGCACTTGCCCTGTTCAATCCTATTGCGAAGCTTATAATAAAGACACCATTTCAATCCGCCCAGTCAAAAATAAGAAAGTAAAAGTAACAGTAAGGCACCTTAATTTCTTCTTTATCGAGTATCACAATGGCTTTTTTATTGAACAAAGGACAGGAAAAGGCATTTGGCAAAATTTATTTCAATTGCCCCTTATCGAAACAATGGCTGAAGCAAAAACAAGTGATTTAACTTTGCAATTAAAATCATTGTATAATTACAATGTAAAAAACAAAGTAATACATCAACAAAGCCTGCGCCACTTGTTAACGCACCAAACAATTGAAGCACAATTTTGGCACATAAAAGTTGAACAAAAACCTTTGTTCATAAACAAAAATATGGTGTTCACTAATCTTTCTGACTATAAAAACTTTGCAGTTCCAAAATTGATAGAAAATTATTTATTACTTTTGTAGCATAATTTCACTTAAATTGTAACTTTTTAATATGGTAAATAAAGTCTTTTTGTTAGGTCGCCTGGGTAAAGATCCAGAAGTAAAATATCTTGATAATAACAGGGCGGTTGCTAACTTCACCCTTGCAACCAATGAAGTTTTTCTCGATAAATCTGGAAACAAAGTAGAGCAAACAGATTGGCACAATATAGAAATGTGGGATGCATTAGCAAAAAATGCAGAAAAAGTATTAAAAAAAGGACGAACTGTTTTTATTGAAGGAAAAATAAAGAATGACACTTGGGTTGACAAAGAAGGTAACAAAAGAACCACAATGCGCATTAGGGCGCTGCAGTTCCAAGTAGTTAGTTCTCCTAGTCCAAATAATGGCGAGCATGCTAATAACGATAAACACGAGCACAACAACGATAACAATCACGCACATGATGATACAGATGCTGGCTTACCCTTTTAAATTTATTCTATAATCAATGGTTGCAGACGACCCCTACCCTATACAATTAATTTTACTTCAAACCCAAAGTATAATCAACCCGAACCTCGTAAACGAAAGTTGGTTCTATTTGATTGGTTCAATTGTAGCACTTATTTTTTTGATTGCTTGTTCAGGCTTTTTTTCTGCCTCAGAAAATGCACTCTTCTCGCTCTCGCAAACCGACCTTGAAGCGCTTAAAAAAAGTGATACCCCCGCTTCAAAAGCAGTCTTAAAATTATTAAGTCACCCACGAAAATTATTGGCCACCATATTAACTGCTAATAATTTTATCAATATTACTTTTGTTATTATAAGTTCAGCTTTTCTCGAAACTGTCTTTAATTTCCCCAAAGGCGAGCACGAAGAAATTTCTCTAACTGAATTTTTAGTTAAGGTAGTTGTCGTTACTTTTTTATTGTTAATGCTTGGCGAAGTATTACCAAAAGTATACGCAACAAAAAAGAATTTAGCCATTTCCAAACTCACTGCTTTACCACTCATTTTTGCTCAAAAATTATTTGGTTTTATCGTTATACCTATGGTAAGTTTTACTACTTTCATTGATAAAAGAGTGCGTAAGCATGAGCATTCTGTTTCTGCCGATGAACTTAGTCATGCAATTGATATAACTGCCGACAGCAGTGCCAATAAGGATGAAAAGGAAATTCTAAAAGGCATTGTTAACTTTGGCAATAAAACCGTTCGTCAGATTATGAAGAACCGTGGCGATGTTTCGGCTCTCGACATTGAACTCAATTTTGAAGAAATGCTAAAAAGCATTACTGAATTAGGCTATAGTAGATTGCCCGTATACGAAGAGAATTTCGACAACATAAAAGGTATCATTTATATTAAAGAATTATTGCCATTTATAAATGAATCGAAACAATTTGATTGGCGAAAACTGTTAAAACCTGCTTTCTTTGTTCCAGACAACAAACGCATTGATTTATTGCTTTCAGAATTCCAAGAACAACGCATGCACATGGCCATTGTAGTAGATGAGTATGGTGGCAAACTTGGAATCGTTACAATGGAAGATATTTTAGAAGAAATTTTTGGAGAAAT
>CAJBKH010000066.1 GCA_903953615.1 uncultured Bacteroidota bacterium | reverse complement strand
GCTCTGCTTCAGCAGCATCTTTTGCACTTAAAGAATCAATTGGATTGGGCACCATTTTAGAAGCAACATAGTTCGTTGAATCACCTGGCTTATCCATCGCGTATGGGAAAGGCATTTCCTTACCACGTGCAATAGTACCTGCTACAGGACGGTTATCATAATTAATACCTTGGCTAGCCAAGTTGCTATGATCAGCGTAAGTTTCATAGGCGCGGCTATACGCCATATCTGGCATATAAATTTTACCTGGGGTACGCTTAATATCGTTACAGCTAGTTAAAACAACTACTGTAGCTAAAGATAATATTGTAAAAAATTTATTCATTCGAGTTCTTTTAAAATGTTCTAGTTTTTAGCGCTTGTTTCAAGAGCAATTTTTATGCAAGTTGTTTTTCGTTGTATAAATTATCCTCTTTATCATAAGTACCAAACCACCATCCTTCTTCTGCAACTTGTACATCTGTTTCAATAGCGCCGTTGGAACTTAACAAAGCCTTCAAGTCGTCGGTATTTGTTTTATCGGTACACTCAATCACCATTACAAATAAATCATCGGTAGCACGCTTATGAAAATGATGTTTTTTAACACCTGGTGCTAATTGACATAAATAACAAAAAGTCATCACCATACCCACCGCTGCAAATAATACCGTTAACTCAAATATAATCGGTACCCAAGCTGGTAAAGCAAAATGTGGTTTACCACCAATATTCAAAGGCCAATCTTTGGTGAAAATCCAACTGATTGCACTAATCGCAGTAGTGGTACCTGTGATACCATAAATAAAACCTGCGGTGTGTAAGCTAGTTTCGCGCATACCCAAAGCGTGGTCTAAACCATGCACCGCAAAGGGTGTATACACATCTTTAATTTTATACCCAGCAGCACGCACTTGCTTTACTGCAGGAAATAAAACCTTTTCTTCATCAAAACAGCCAACTACAAATTTCTTTTGTGCCATAATCTTTTTCTTAATCGATATTTAATTAATGTGCATGCGTATTGTCGTGAATAAATTTATCCAACGGCTGCGCTTCCAATTTTTCAAATTCAGGTTTGTATGATTCACCACTTCTCTTTAACACGTATTTAATTTCAGCAACCGCGATTACTGGGAAATATTTAGCGAACAAGAAGAAGCAAGTAAAGAATAATCCAAACGTACCCATGTAAAAACCAATCTCCCAAATACTAGGACTATAATATACGGACCAGCTGGATGGTAAGTAATCACGATACAATGAAGTAACAATAATTACAAAACGCTCAAACCACATACCAATGTTAACGATGATACTCATGAAGAAAGTAACAAACACGTTTCTTCTCATTTTTCTTGACCAGAAAATTTGTGGAGATAATACGTTACAAGCCATCATACCCCAATAGCTCCAACCATAAGGGCTAAATAAATAAGCACGGCTATACCAGAAAGTGTATCCCTCATATTTATTTTGAGAGTACCAGCCCATAAATAATTCAGTTAAGTAAGCGATACCTACAATAGATCCTGTAAGTACAATTACTTTATTCATTAAGTCGATGTGACCAATCGTAATGTAATCCGTTAATCCGAAAACTTTACGTACAACAATCAATAAAGATTGTACCATGGCGAAGCCAGAGAAAATCGCACCCGCCACAAAGTAAGGAGGGAAGATAGTCGTATGCCAACCTGGAATTACTGAAGTAGCAAAATCAAAAGATACAATCGTGTGAACCGATAATACCAGTGGTGTAGATAAACCAGCCAATACTAAAGATAAACTTTCATG